>JAHYIS010000048.1 GCA_019429385.1 ANME-2 cluster archaeon
GACCGAGAATCTCAGTGAAGAGCACGATAAGTATCTGTATGGTGAATAAATGGCAGTCCTGCTCGACACCAGTTACTTTGTAGCATATATCAACAGCCGCGACAGGAACCACCAGCGTTCAAGGGAATTATCACCTGACATTTTCGCGGGTAAATACGGCCCGACAGTGGTTACCGACCATATTTTCGATGAGACCATAACCACCTGCATGCACCGGGTCAATAATACACCTGAGATTGAAAAATTAGGTGACTACATACTGGATTCTGAAATTGAATTATTCCAGGTAAACAATACCTTCGCCACATCTGTTGTTAAAATAATATAGTTTTTGTGATATAACTTTACCTCAGACTTTATCAAAATCTAACGATTCACCATTTATTAACCAAACATATTTCATATATAAACTCTTACCTCTTCTTATGGGCCGGAATAGAGTCTATCATATCGTAAAAAAAATTAGCTTGAATGATCTTGACAAAACCATCAAAGGAAAGGAAAAAGAACTTCGCTTGCTGAAAAGGCTATACTTTATACGGTTCTTATACCATGGAGATGCCATAGAGAAAGCAAGTGAAAAAGTTGGGATAACAGAACCGACTGCTTATGAATGGCTTAAACGATGGAATAAATTCGGTTACGAAGGCCTTATTCCACACTTCAGTGGAGGTCCAGAACCAAAACTCAACGAAGAAGATATTGAAGAATTAAAGAGCCTCCTCAAAAGTAAAGATAGCTGGAAATTAAAAGAAGTTCACAAGCTAATCAAAGAGCAGTTTGGTGTTGATCATTCTGAAATGCATGTCTGGAGGATTATGTTAAAGCTGGGACATGCGCCATCACAGCTTTAATGGAAAAGCAGTTTTTATCGAAACCTGGATTAATAATTTTTTTAGAACTATAACTTAAATATGTTATGTTAATGAGGGGATTTTATGTTTGACACATTAGCTATTTTGTTATGTCTAAATAGTTGCTTGGATACAACGACATTAAACCAGTTAAAAACAATCGTGGCTGCCATGTTAGCCATGACCGGCAGAGTGACCATGCTTGGGATATCACGTTGGGCAGGTGAAGGTGGTAGTTATCGTACAGTTCAACGATTTTTCAATACACCAAATTGCATGGGCAAACGTTCATTGGTATCTGATCCGCCATTGTTTTTTGGATAGCGATGACACATTCCTTATAGCTGGTGACGAAACAATCGTGACAAAAGCCGGAGACGCGACATATGGTCTCGATTGATTTTTTTCATCAATTTTTGGAAAAACAGTGCCTGGTTTATCGTTTTTCACGTTTTCGCTGATAAGTACAAAGCGGCGAACCTCCTATCCACTGATAACCCAACAGATGATACGTTCTTAAGAAAATACAATATCGGAAGATTCTATTTCTACGAAACAAAGCAAAAAGGAACTGAATAAATCTAACAAAAAAAGAGGGAGAGGCAGGCCCAAAGGCAGTAAAAGCAAAAGCAAGGAGATTATCGACTTACCACCTTATCTATGTTTTATTCAGAATAATCTTAAGAAAGTGCTGCAGATGATTGGTTATACCATCCCTATTGCCTATGGTGTGCTTGATGGCGCATTTGGACACAACAACGCTTTACAAATGGTCAGACAATGCGAAATACACATCATTTCAAAATTATAATGCAATTCTGCACTCTATTTTCCGTATAAAGGCACATATGGAGGGCGTGGTGCAAAAAGAAAATATGGTGATAAAATTAACTACAACAACATCCCACGCAGGTATTTGAAAAATACCACTACTGAAAAATCAATTAGAGTAGATATTTATCAAATGACCATGCTGCATAAGTTATTTGGTAAAAAGCTAAATGTGGTCATTATTGTTAAAACCAATCTCAAAACTTTAGCCAGGGGGCATGTGATTTTGTTCAGCAGTGATTTGGATTTAGCATATGACAAGTTGATTGATTATTACAAGCTACGTTTTCAGATTGAGTTTAATTTCCGAGATGCAAAACAATATTGGGGCTTGGAAGATTTTATGAATGTCAAGGAGACTCCTGTAATTAACGCTGCTAACCTGGCTTTTTTCATGGTGAATGTTTCTCAGGCTTTAATTGACAATGTTCGTCAGGATAATCCTGTATTTGGAGTTCAAGATCTTAAGGCATACTTCAGAGGTGGAAAATATGTCAATGAAACATTAAAATTGCTACCGCAAAAACCAGATCGAATTTTAATTCAGCAAATATTTGATAAAATAACGAAAATAGGTGGTATTAGTGGTGGTTAGTATTGGTTAATGGCGAAGGTATTGTAATTAGATTTAATATTATTTTATCGAGAAGACATTTATTCATAATGTTTACATTGTCATCTCATATACAATTGGCTTCATTTGCCCGGAGTATACCAAAAGCAAACCCGAAACATTTTTTAACACCAATACAACATCTATATGGATTCAAATGACCAAACAACCTGTACTCAACATACTCAAAGATATATTCCAGGCATGTGAATATGAAGTGGATTCGTCCTATTTATCGGATATGGTGGCAACCAAAGGAACTTCGGACCGCGTTTATGTCAAACTTGACAGGGAAGTTGACTATAACTCGTTACGAAGGTTTGCCGATTCCATGAAAAACACTGATGGTAAAGGGCTCTATATCCTGTTGAACAATGCCGACAGCAGATTTGGAGACTTCGCTGCTAACCACGGATTAATACTATGGGACCAGTCTAAGCTGGAACAGCAGATAGGCAGGGCTATACTGGCCAACGCTTCAGGTGAACCAATGGACCTGATATTGGAAACGCCAAATACTGAATCTCATGGGAACATTTTTGAAACCCCTGTTGCCAGTAACCAACAGGATGGAGGTATGTTTGGATTGTTCAGTGACCGTTCTGCTCCACAAAAAGAACCAAGACCCACTTCAGAATCCACATTCAAATGGCCCGAATTCAACTCGCCTGCGAGAGATAATGACTCATACAGGAATGACAACCTTGATATGAATCGTATCAGGGAAACTCCAGAGCTATCCGGACCTGATGAAAAGTTAATTCGCATCCCGCTTCCATCATTTCCTATCAATATGGCGAAAACCAGTGCCATCAAGATAGGTCAGGCAAAAGTTGGTAATGTACAGGATTTCCTCCTGAAATTCATACCATATTACAGTTACCGGTATGACTTTGAGACCAAAAGGAAATTAGCCTCAGAGATTGTTGACCTCAGCGGGCAGGGTGAAGGAATGGTGAATGCCATTACCGGTGAAAACAAATTTACCCGGATCAACGGAGTCCTTGAACATACTGATATTCCAACTGAGAACTACCACATCAAGGAACCAGTTATTATTGACAGCGATGCCCAGGATACGGCATTGAATGCCATTATCAGTAAACACACCAAGAGAATGAAAAAAGATGAAATAAAAGGTGATACCATTGTTTATGAGAACAAGACAGTAGCACCGGGCAAGAATGATATCAACATGCCCATCAGGTTAATATATGTCCCTGTCTGGGAGATACATGGTAAAAGCAATACTATTGATATCAATGCCTATGATGGGCACGTAGTGGAAGAACCACTCGATGATGACGCTGAATTCGTTTAAACATCTGAATGTGTACGTCTTTCATATATCCGTGTTATAAATATTGGTGCAAATATAGTCGTCAGCAGGCTCATAATGAGAATAGATGAATATATTTCCTGGCCAATTACGCCTGCATTCAGCCCTATTAATGCAGCTATCATTGCAATTTCACCTCTGGGTACAATTCCCAGACCTATAATTACTGAATCAGTGTGACCTACCCCCATAATCCTGGATGGGAGATATCCACCTATCAATTTTGTAAGAATAGCTACCACTGTTAGTGCAAGGACAAAGACCACAGCACCAGATGCAGCATGCAAATCTACCAGGATTCCCAGGGATACAAAAAAAATTGATGCAAAAACCGCTTCTAGGTATGATGCTCCGACCCTGTAACACTTAATATTTGAGTTTTCAAGTGAAACACCTGCTATGAATGCTCCTACAATACCACTCAAACCTGCAATTTCTGCAATAACACTATAGAAAAATGCTATTGTCACCGCTCCTATGAATGTCATCATCGGCATGTTATTTTTTTGTGACCAATCATACAAGTCTTCCAATTTCCTTGCAAAATAATTCATTCCAAGATATACGCCAAAGAACAGGAAAATTAATGCAATTACAGCAATCTTGAGAATGGATAGTGCAGTGATCTCGTGAATTGCGAACTCTGTAGTGATCGATAGTGCCAGAAGACCCAGTACATCATCGACCACAGCAGCCCCAATGATTATTTTTGATGCTGATGTGTCCAGTTTACCCATTTCTTTAAGCACATGAGCAGTGATGGCTACACTGGTGGCAGTGAGTGCAGTCCCCACATATATGGCGCTGACGGTATTATACCCAAAAGCAACTGCAAGGAAATATCCGCCTATCCAGGGTATGATCACACCTACCAAGGCCACAAGTAATGAAGTGAAATTGGATATATCTTTGATCTTAGTCTGGAGTCCTACTGCGAACAACAGGAATATTGCACCCATTGTGGCCGTACTTGCAATGAAATCTGTATACGTTATCCATCCAAGCAAGCTGGGTCCGACCAGTATCCCTACGAGTATTTCTCCCACAACAATTGACTGTCCAATACGCTGTGCAACAAGATGCCCCACAAGCGATATAAATAAGAGAAGAGATATCTGGAGTTCAATATTATGAGAAATATCAATCATGTTTTTGCCGTTTAATTCGATAGCGTTTATTTTATATTAAATATCTGACATCTGACAATGATTATTCTGTGGTAGACAGGTAGGAATCAAAGCCTGAAGATGTTAGTATTTGCCCTTCGGGAGTTATCAGGAAACACTCAGTGTTTTCAGAATTCTCAATAATTTCAAGACCGTCATCAGGTCCTAGCACGAAAACCGCGGTGGCCAGGGTGTCTGCTTCCATGGCCGAGCTTGCTATTACGGTTGCACTCATGAGACCTTCTGATGAGTATCCTGTCCTGGGGTCACTGATGTGGGAGAGCCGGGCAGATTCGTTAAAATAGCGCTCATAGTTGCCGCTGGTTGCTACAGCCATATCCGATATTTCCATGACCACTAATGATTCGCTTTTATTCTCTGGATTTCGAAGCCCTACTTTCCATTTCGTACCGTCAGGTTTTTTCCCGAAGTACATGCCATCACCTCCGGCATTTACAAAACCGCTTTCATATCCGCTTTCTTTGAGTACTGCGACCGCCTGGTCCACAGCATACCCTTTGGCTATGCCGTCCACCGTGATGGACATTTCTTCTATTTTAAAGGAAACAGTGTTGTCGGTAATTGAAATATTGCTGTAGTTCACAAGGAGAAGGGTTTCGTTTATATCCTGTCCGGTTGGAAACTCTCCCGCATTTATTTTACTTTTCCACAGGTCAAGTATAGGTTTTATGGTAATATCAAAGGCACCATTGCTAATATCTCCATAATATATTGACCGCTCAATTACGTAAATGAAATCTTCTGATACGTTACTTAATGTTCCTTGTGTGTTCAGGATGCTTATTTCACTTTCCGGGTCATAGGTGCTCATCAAATTTTCAATTTGATCGATTTCAGTAAATGCACTGTTTATGGCGTCCAGGGCACCGGCATCGGGACCGCTCGTCTCAATAGTGACAATTGTGCCCATAGCCTGCCTATTTTGAGTAGTTACTTTAACATTTCTTTCATCACCAGGTTCATTAAAGAAATAAGTAAATATCATAAATACAGTAGTGGTAACTATTATTAATGCCAATAGGGAAATAAGTATTCTGCGATGCTGGTCATACATGTTTACAGGCAAAATATCGGATATTATATCTATTTTTTGTTATGACAATCAATAAAGTACTGCATGCATGAACATTTAATGGATTTATTCATCAATATTCTACATAATTAATAAAGGCATTCCATTATAAAATGGAAAGATATAAGTTAATAAAAAATCCCTTGAACTTTGATCATAATGAGGAGTATAAACCATATAAGCAAGATTTCGTTTGTCTTGACCATATTGATACTTTTTGGTGTTTTACAGTATATTAATTTCCAGTCATCCCCTGAAAAGGTTATTCCTTATGGTACACCTGAAATACTCTGGGTAAATAGTATAATCAAACTGGTGGTTGCTTTAGGTACTATTGGCCTTTTTTCTATAACATTGATAATGCACCGCAAATTCATGAAATCCGAAGGTCAGCATCATGAGGACAAGAAGGCCATAAAAAGAGCTTCTCTTATCGAACGTTTCTCTCCAATCCAGATAATTGTCCATGCAGTTACCGGGATTTCCATTTTGATCCTTTATTTTACCGGTATTCCCCTGCTGTATCCCGAACATCTTGGATGGATTACAGATATGATCGTACTGTCAAGAAACATGTTCTTACATAGATTGGCAGGATTGGGATTGTTATCTGCTGCAATATACTATCTGTTGTACACAGTCCAGTATATTAAGGACGTGGACAAGGATTTTACCAAAAACATCATTCCTACGCCTATGGATGTTAAAAGTGCCATTTCTGACTTAATGCTTGTTTTGGGTAAGAAGAGCAAAAAGTACGAGTCACATAAATTCAACTGGCTTGAAAAGGTGGATATCTGGAGTGTGGCAGTTTTCGACGGACTGATAATGTGTGTAACAGGCGTCATAATATGGGCGCCGTGGTTGTTCTCATCCTTCCTGTCTCCTTCGTATATACTGAGTATCAATGTGTTACATGGCGGGTTTGCTGTGTTAAGCCTATGCGGTATATTGCTGCACTTCTATGTTGTACATCTTACTCCGCATAGGTTCCCCATGGACTTCAGTATTTTTACCGGTACTGTACCTTTGAAGGAAGCTGAGGAAGAATATCCACTATGGGTAAAAGAAGTAGGTGATAAATCATGATTGAGCGAATCGGTACTTATGTTGTACTTATTTCTTTACTGACATTTGTGTTAGTTGAGACAAATATCCTGACAACAGGTGTAATCATCACAATTGGCCTGAACGTGGCCATGTTGCTCGTAGCTGCGCAGTTTCTGGCGTTGCTTCTTGGTATAAAGCGATCACTGGGAATATTCAACAAGATGGAACAAAGCCCACTTTATTCACCCGTGAGGGAAGGACTCATATTTTCCCAGAAAGAGGAGCAATAGCACGTTTAATAATAATTATTTTAGGAGCAAATACAATGGGTATCAGGGAAAGTCTGGATGCGGCTTCAAATGTATTAGTCAAAGAGAACCTGCTTATGGTTTCAATCAATGAGAATATGGTGGGCAACGGCTGGAAATTGCTGGAAGAGAGTTTCAGGCCTTCTGAATTCTTTTCAATGTTCGCTAAGAAGGAAAGTCCTTTAAACCGGATATCTATAAAGGCATCAGCGATGGGAAATATGTTGAAAGTGAATTTCAAAGGTGAAAGAGCATCCCGGAGTTCAATGGAAGATATCATTGATTCCAATAGTTATGAAATTTCCAAGACATTCAATGTTAACATGTATGTTACCGATGACATTGAAATGAGCAATGAACAACTGTTATCCAATGCAGTTTGTCTCGTTATCAAGGAACTTGAAGATAAATTAGCATAATCGAGGAATTGACTTCATGAAAATGCGCACACTCTCAATTATAATTATTCTCACTGCATTGGCAGTGATATTCTTTGGCAATCTTAGTTATAACAATTACCAGGCTCAGGCCTCTCATTACATAAAAGGTAATCTGTGGGATGAAAACACCTGTGGCGGCTGCCATCCGGGATCCTATGACGATACAAATAACTCATACCATGTATTGGGTGATACCGGGTATGTAGCAGTTAATGATTGGTCTCCTCTTCACATTAACTTGATCGAAGAGGATTATTCGGATGAACTGGCCAGGAGTTGGGGTATTCGGGAACCTGAAAGTGCCAATCTCAACTTGGCAGTTAACAGTACTGATAATGTAATCGGTTTTCTTACTTCTGATTGCAGGGTCTGCCATCTGAAAGGGGAGGTTGATTTTGATTGGTCCCAGTTGCTTGAAGCGTCATCAGGTAAGATAAAGGATGATTCGGAAACATTTGATGATGTATTCCTGGGCAAACCTTCAGACGCGGTATGTGCCGACCGCTGCCACAGGATAGAGGTTCCCGTACGGGCCGTAATGTGGTCCGGTGACGACTATGCTGAATATGATGCCCACGCTAATGCAAGTGTAAGCTGTATAGAGTGTCATACCACACAGAATCACCAGATAGGCCGGAACAGGACCATTGACAGTATGAATCCTGATGTATATCCTATGCAGCAGTGTATAGATTGTCATTTCGAAGTCAATCATGGCATGTATGCAGATGCCCATCTGGTAAATGTGTCATGCGAGTCATGCCACATCCCAATGTTGAAAGGAGGTCAGTTACCAGGTGGTGCCCCGTTACTTTCTGTAGATTGGACCGGCGGTAACAGGGTAAATGAATACAGGACCGAGGATTTCCAGCCAGTTCTAGCATGGTTTAACGGTACCGTGGAGGGAATTCCTTATCCATCTCACCGAAATGATTCGGGAGTCTTCCTGAAGCCATTAAACGTCATTAAAGTATCATGGTGGGACGATGGCAATGATGAGGAAATTGTACAGGACCCGGATAACAGTTCAAGGTGGGGTACCCCCATTATTCTTTCACATGTGAGGAAAGCCGATATTGATAATGATGGTAATGTGACTATCTCTGAGATGAGGTCATTTGATGCAGAAAAGGATGGAGCACCCGATTATCCGTATGCAGTAATAAGAAACAGGGATGTATATTATTCAATCAGCCATAATATCATTTCCAACGCCAGTGATAATGCTATGGGACTTACTGCACTGTGGTGTGTTGATTGTCACGGTAATACCTCCAGGATAGACTGGCCACTCCTTGGATATGAAACAGACCCGGCAGAAACTGACCCGCCGACTAATTTTTCATCGTATAATGTTACCGTGGAGATTGTTCCTCTGAGACCAAAACCCGAAGAGATTGAGCATGAACCTCAGTTACCCGTTGACCTGTTTGGTTTGGATGGTTAGATGATCATGGCTGCTCAGTATAGTTTTAACACGAATATTTCGTATAGAGGTTAATAAAATGACAGAAGAAGTGAAAGAAAAAAATTCACTGGAAGATGTACAAGATTCACGCAATCAGGTTGTAATACCGCTTCTTCAACACAGGGGTGTAAAATGCGAACCACTGGTAAGTGTGGGGGATAAAGTAATAATCGGTCAAAAGATTGGAAATGTAGACCATGACCTGGGTGCTCCGGTCCATTCAAGTGTTTCAGGAGATGTTGTAGCGATCAGAGATCATGCACATCCTGTATGTGGTAAAATGCAGAGTGTGATTATAACATATGATAAAATTGGTAATACTCCTAAATTCAAAGGTAATAAATCCGCCAATAAAGCTGAAATACTCGATAGAATTAAAGAGTCCGGTATAATTGACCTGGATGGAAATTCTCTTTATTTTAAACTCAATAGTGGAAAAATGATTGATACCGTATTGATAAACCTGACTAATGAAGGTGATTTATTCAGTAATTTCACGTCAGAGAATATCCCTAAGATAGTCAGCGGGCTGAAACTCTTGCTCAAAGTTTCAGGTGCCAGCAAAGGAGCGTTCGTTGTTGGAATGAATGATGTGAGGACGAATTCAGCTCTCAAGGCCGAACTGGGTGAAGATAACGATGTTAGCATATTCCAGGTAAAGAGGGTATATTCTCCCACCATGCTCAATCTTTTGGCAAAGGAGATGACGGGTATGAGAGTCCCCAATACTGGCACACCGGCAGACGTGGGTGTGCTCATTTCCAGTGCTTATGGTGCAATGGCCGTGAGTGAAGCAGTACTTGAAGGTATTCCTCCTATCAAAGTCAATGTAATGGTCTCTGGTGCAGTGAAACAACCTGGCGTCAAAAGGGTGATCGTTGGGACCAGCTTCAGGGAAGCTATCGAATCTTGTGGGGGATATATTGGTAAACCTGGTAAGATCATAGTTAACGATGTCATGACAGGCACGGCGCAATTCACCGATGAAGTGCCGGTCACAAAAGCCACAACCAGGATAGTTGTGCAGTCAGAAAATGAAGTGTTGAAGGATAAAACAGGCCCCTGCGTTCATTGTGCCAGGTGCGTGGACGTTTGTCCCGTAAATATCCTCCCAGGGTTTATAGCATCTTACGCAGATATTGGCAGGTACAATGAATGCGATAAACTTCATGTACAAAGTTGTATAGAATGCGGTATGTGTTCAAATGTGTGCCCATCCAAGCGACATCTGGTACAGTTGATACGGTATGCAAAACACGCCTTGTTAAAGTCATTCATGATAATGCAGGAAAAAGAATCGCCTAACCTGAAACTGGGATGTACTTCATGTAATAGCCCCTGTCACATGGGTGCACCAATGATATTGGTGGAGGGGAAATAAATGAAACTTGCAGTATCCCATCCTCCACACATAAAATGTAATGTTACTATTGCATCAATTAATGTTACCAAGATAGCAGTACTTGTTCCGGTCAGCCTGATATCAATGTATGTATTTGGGGTATATGCTCTGGCTGTAATACTGGCAAGTGTCCTGGCAGCCATCCTCACTGAAGTTGCTATACAGAAATTCCAGAAACAGGAATTGACCATTCATGATGGTGATGCAGCATTGATAGGCCTGATACTTGCATTAATGCTTCCGCCTACCGTTCCATTGTGGATACCAGTAATGGGGGCATTTTTTGCCGTTGCACTTGTCAAACATGCATTTGGCGGATTAGGGTCTACATTATTCAATCCTGCAATAGCAGCTCTGGTTTTTTTAAATATGTCCTGGACTGCGTTATTAGCTGTAGATTCTGTACCCCATATAACCCAGTATTCTGATCTCATACTTGAACTGGGTGCAGGGAGGCTGGTTGAGGTTTCACCAATTGCCCTTATCGGTGTGTTATACCTGATACGCAGGAAATACATTGATTGGCGCATTTCACTGTCATACCTGTTGACCACGATTGTACTTGCAGTGGTATTAGGTGAGGCCCTTTCCTATGTTATCACCGGATTATTGCTGCTGAGCGTGTTCTTCCTGGCTACTGATCCCACCACATCCCCTGTCACAAAGGATGGCAGGATCGTCTATGGTATAATGTGTGGAATATTGACAATAATGTACGGTTATTTCAGTTATAATTATGGACTGGGAGCAGTATACACTGTTTTCTTTGCCAATGCTGTATCCCCATTTATTGAAAAAAATACCTATCCAAAGCCTGTTGATGAGGTGATGGTATGAAACTGGACAAGGAATACATGTCAGCACTGGCAAAACTGGTGTTATTATCGGTAATTGCAGCAGCTATACTTGGTGCAGTTTATATCCCCACACAGGTGCAGCTAAAGATCTACCAGGAGGAGCAAAGACAACTGGCACTTCGGGAAGTAATGCCAGGGGCAGTCAGTTTTGAACAGGTATTATCAGGAGAGGAAACACTTTATTATCGTGCTCTTGATGAGAACAATAACCTGATAGGATATTCTTTTTTCAGGGACCAGAGCGGTTCCCAGAGCGTGATCACGGTTGCCGGGGGAATTGATACTAATTTCACAGTTACCGGAATTAAGATTATGACCCATGCTGAAACTCCCGGGCTCGGTGCGAAAATTGTTGAGTCGTGGTTTAGTGAACAGTTCAAAGGAGTGGAAGAGTCCAAACTACTGCTTTCTAAGAAAGGTGGATCAATTGATGCCATAACAGGTGCGACAATTTCTTCCCAGGCTGTAATCGATGCGATACAGTATAAAGTAGATGAAATTCAGAAAATGGAGAAATAGGTGGAATTCATTATGGCCGAAATGACAATCAAAGGTGAATATCTAAGAGGAATTATAAAAGATAATCCAATTTTTGGACTGGTCCTGGGACTTTGTCCCACCCTTGCAGTTACGACATCAGTTGAGAATGCCATAGGCATGGCAGGAGCTGCTATGTTTGTCCTGCTTGGTTCAAATATCATGATATCAGCATTGAGAAAACATATTCCACCGATAACCCGCTTGCCCATGTTTATTATAATAATATGCACATTTGTTACGATTATTGATCTGGTCATGGAGGCATATACTCCACCTTTATACAGGGCACTGGGTATCTTTATTCCCCTTATTGTGGTCAACTGTATTATTATTGGTCGTGCAGAAGCATACGCCAACAGGAATACGGTGAAATTCTCAATTATTGATGCTTTAGGGATAGGTACAGGATTCTTACTTGTACTGGTATTAATTGGTGCGATCAGGGAACTCCTGGGTACAGGAATGATAGTCCTGTTTGGATTACAAATAGTAAGTATTCCCATAAACCCGGCGACATTCATGATCCTCCCTGGTGGAGCTTTCATGACTATAGGAGTATTGATGGCAATGGTCAATTACGGGCGTATCAGAAAATTGAGGGAGGTGTGATAGATGGACTCGTTATTTGCCATAGCTATAAACGGGATTTTTGTCAAGAACTTCCTGCTGGTCCAGTTCCTGGGATTGTGTTCATTCCTGGGTGTATCAAAAGAGACAAAGAGCGCAGCCGGTATGTCTGCAGCGGTATTATTTGTAATGATAATGGCATCTACAGCTGCATTTCTCATATTCTCTTATGTATTGCAACCGCTTGGATTAACGTTCCTGTCGACAATAAGTTTTATTATCATAATTGCGGCTCTTGTGCAACTGGTGGAATTTATCATCCGTAAACACAGCCCTCCACTGTATCGTTCACTGGGAATATTTCTCCCCCTGATAACTACCAACTGTGCTATCCTGGGTGTTGTGGTACTCAATGTAAGACTTGAATATGGATTTGTACAGAGTGTTTTCTATGGTTTTACTGCCGGTCTTGGATATACCATGGTCATGTTACTCATGTCTGCTATCAGGGAAAGAATTAACATTCTTCATGTACCTGCATCTATCCAGGGATTACCCCATGCATTCTTTATTACCACATTGCTTTCCATGGCTTTTGTGAATTTCTTCGGAGTGATACCTACATGAACGGTACCCTGTTAATATCCGAATCAGCAATAATCATCGGAAGTATCGGATTTCTGGTAGGTATTGTGCTGATCTGGGCATCAATAAAATTTGCCGTTGAAACGAATCCTATCGTGGAAGAGGTCATTGGAGTGTTGCCAGGTGCCAATTGCGGTGCGTGTGGTTATGCCGGGTGTTCTGATTTTGCCGAAAAGGTCGTCAATGAAGCAGCACCTATTGCCGGTTGTCCTGTAGGGGGTTTTGAGGTTGCCAAACAGGTAGGCTTCAAGTTAGGTAAGGAAGTAAAGGAAGCAGAAAAAAGATATCCCAAAGTACGGTGTAACGGTGGCGTTCACTGTATCGATAAGATTGATTATATCGGTATTAACGATTGTAAAGCAGTAATGATGATATCTGATGGCGAAAAGGGTTGTAGTTACGGGTGCATGGGCAGAGGTACCTGCGTACGTGCCTGTCCTTTTGGGGCTATATCAATGTCCGAAAACCGGCTTCCGCATATTAACAGGA
>JAHYIS010000049.1 GCA_019429385.1 ANME-2 cluster archaeon
GGGTCTCACCGATATTCTGCGTGATATAGCCAAAGAGAACAAAGACCTGCAGGGAATTATTGACCGTATTGACTTCAACGCCACCACACACGGGCAGCGTGATATTGACGATGACCGTTTAAGTAAAATATTACACCACAATCATTGAATGTCTATTTTTTCCTGTGGGCAGCTGTATTGATATTTTTATGGCAGCTGGTTTTATCCTGCTTGAAATTGTTCAGATTCGAAGCAAAAACGTGGGTGTACACATGACATTGAAGTTTCTGGACATGTCTGTTGTCCTGATCGTGTACTTGTTTTTGGGGTATGCGGTAAGTTATGGTATGCAATTCCTTGGCGGCGAGCTGACGCCCGGCGGAACTGATGTTGGAAGCTATGCCCATTATATGAAAATGATAATGTTTGCTGTTGCAACGGTAACTATTGTAACTGGTGCGGTGGCAGAAAGAATAAAGATCAGCGGGTATGTGGTCGTTGTCATAATTATAAGTGCTATCATATACCCGATTGGAGAAAATCTTGCATGGGTGCAAGTGGAGCATTAACTGCCATTGGTTTCCATGACTTTGCAGGAAGCGGTGTAGTACATCTTGTAAGTGGTGTGATGGGACGTACCGCAGCTATTGTTCTGGGTACCAGGAACGGACGGTTCAAAAATGGTAAACCATTGCCCATCCCCGGGCATGACATCACCTATATTGTTCTGGGTGCATTCATACTTGCATTCGGTTGGTACGGATTCAATATCGGGAGAGCAGCCTTCATATCAGAAAAAGGTGCCACGATAGCATCGGTGGCTGTTGCAACCACCATGGCAATAGCAGGCGGGACACTCGATGCCGCGGTAATGATAAAAGGTGATCCGATATGGTGTGCAAACGGCATGTGTGCAGGACTTGTGGCTGTGTGTGCAGGTGCAGACCTATTCACGCCGGTATCAGGTCTGATTGAAGGAGCTGTTGCCGGTGCCCAGACACCATTTATATTCCGGTTCATCGAAGAGCGTGGTATTGATGATGTATGTGGGGTAACGCAAGTTCATGCAGTCTCTGGTCCATGGGGCGTTATTGCTGCCGGTATCTTCATAGCAAAGGTTTCGCTCATTGCCCAGATAATCGGAGCTGTGGTACTCATAGCAGTGGTTTCGATATCTGCATTTGCAACATATAATACCCTGAATGTTATTGGATTGCTTCGGGTCAGTGAATATGCTGCACTGTAAGGCGCAGTATTTCCATAGTTTGGCTGTTTTTTTATTCAATATTCACATAGTAATTGGGTCAGAATTAGCATAGATGAATTTTTGATACCATCATAATTTGATCAACACTATTGTTCCGACAATTATATGTGTGCCCTTGAACCCGCAGTAATGTAGGCAAAATGATATATGATTCTCTTATTACTGCAATTCGAATCTGATCACACAATCACCCACAACACCGGGCTTATCTACTCCTTTCATGGTTACATTCTTTTTCAATCCCTTGACAACAGCATATTTAGAGGTCTGGACGATCGGACAGGCTGTAGCCATGCCCTCCTGCCTGAGTAATTCATTCCCATGGCAGATGACACAACCTTTTACTGTGATATCCATATCATTACCTTTTATCACAACATCTACATCCCGTGCAAATTCAAGTTCGTTCAACAGGTAATTCCTAAAATCTTCCCTGAAATTCTGGGGGTCATTCAGGTCAGCATGTTCCCTTGACAGCCATTCATCTGCCATTATGGAGCCAACTTTTGCATTTATCTTTTTAGCATCATCACCCAATGCTTTCACGATATTGCAATGATATTGTTTAAAGAAATTCAGACTAACGGTCATTCTTATTCACCCACTTATTGTTAGTATCGAGTTGTACTTATTGTCCAGTTAAGATCCTTATTTTGCCAGGCAAGATATGAATTGGATATGATTCACATGAACTGAACATTCAACACAATTATCCGCATACAATGTAATATGGACGGTTTTGTATTAACCGTGCATATAATTGAATATATAGTCATTCTATAAATAATTACTGCTCACATTTTCTATCCGGGGAAAATACTCAAGAATGGTGTGAATGAAGATGTGACTTGATTCCATAAAAAAAATCTAGTGCGATAAATTTATATGTCATCATAATAATAACAATGTGTATAGGATAATAGGTGGTCATGAAAAATATTTGGACATAAAAATAAAGCCAATATTGCCGGTTCAATTTTGAATGAAACCTTAAGATATACTGGAATTTATTTCCTTTTAAAAAACAGCACACCTACAAATCTTTGTAGTACACGGGCAATTTAAAAAAACGTGAACATGACATACAATGCGATTATCATTAAATAATATATGCATTAAAGAAATAGTAAAAAAGTTACATGATGTGAGGAATGAATATGGCTGCAAAAGTGTATACAATTGCATCTGGAAAGGGTGGTACCGGTAAAACAACTACCACCGTAAATCTGGGTACAGCACTCTCCCTTCTGGGGAAAAAAACCGTAATTATAGACGCCGATATCGGCATGGCCAACCTTGGCCTGTTGTTGGGTCTTGAAAGAAGTCCGATCACTTTGCACGAAGTGTTAAGCGGAAAAGCAGATATATCCGAGGCAGTTTATCAAGGGCCCGGTGGGGTAATGGTTGTCCCGTGTGGCATATCCCTCCAGGGATTCCAGAACTCTGACCCTGATAAACTGCAAGAGGTCATGGCAAGACTTATAGAAGGTGTTGATTACATGCTTATTGATGCACCGTCCGGGATAAGTAAAGATGGTGTGATTCCCCTTGCTATTGCAGATAAGGTGATCCTGGTCGTCAATCCTGAACTCTCATCAATGGCTGATGCCTTAAAAACAAAGGTATTAGCAGAGATGCTCGGAGGTGATATCGGAGGGGCCATATTAAATAGAGCTGGAATGGAAAGGACTGAGATAAATAACCAAAAAGTTGCAGACCTGCTTGGAGTAGATGTCATAGACATGGTACCTGAAGATGCAAATGTCAGGCGTTCTGCTGCTTTCAAGACACCTATTGTTATAAAAACACCAGATTCTCCTGCTGCAATCGCATTTAAACGAATCGCTGCTTATATATCCGGAACCGAGTTCATCGAACCCGTAGAAATGTCCGTAGGAGCTCATGAAGGATTTAGTGGACGATTAGCAAGGGTACTATTCGGAGGCAAGTAAAATGGATACAATTATAGTAACAATTATATTAGTAATAGTTCTGATCGTTGCATTTTTCTTATTATATTTGATGAACATCAGAATTAAGCAACTGGAAAAAGAACTTAAAGATGTCAGAAGTAGAATGGCATTGACAGATGATGAACTGACCCGTCTGGCACACGACATCGAAGATTTCAAGAGATTAAAGATTTAACTATCGAATAATTTATTTGAAACAATGGCGGCGTTGAATGGCTTGAGGTTGTAATACCTCAAGCTTTTTTATCCAATTATTACGAGCGATTAAATGGATGTAATTATGGAAACGAAAATACAAGAATTTCTTAAAAGTTTCATAAATCCAGACGATAACGATATTAAAGATTTTATAGATTCACTCCTTGAAGAAGTTCCCATATTGAATGGTGGGGAATTGACTGAAAAAGTGAAGACACTCTCAGAAAAACATAGTCAGCAGTCTTCCATTCTTTATAAATTAGAAGAAGAGTTTGCAGATTATTCTGAACTTGAAAAACCGCAGGTCGATGAGTTCAAACAATTACTTTACTGTGCATATGATAAAAATTCAGAACTTGAAGATGTTTCTGAAGATATTGATCGATTACGCAATATAATTGATGACCTTAAACGTGATACTGAAAAAACTGAAGAACGGGAAGATGAATCTGCGCCAGATGTGAGCAATCTTCTCGCACGGATCCAGCAATTGAAATTAGCTAATTCACAAATGCTTGATGAGGGGATACAAGTTGATGAAGAAGCTGAAATCGTTCCAGAGGAAAATACGATTGAAATTGCACCTGACAAAGAGATAATACCTGAAAAAACCGAAATGCCCTCTGAAGATGAATCTAACAATGGATCAGATGGTTTATTGAATGGAGGCATTGTTGTATCAGAATATGAAAAAGAAGGTGGGCAGGGAACTGAAACTCCTGATGTTGGTGAAGAAATTCTCCAAACCTCAGACCTTATGCAACGGTTAGGGGGGGGAAATAATAGGATTTCCGGAATCCTTGATGAAAAGATCGAGGAACGTGGCAGCACGCTAACCAGGGAAGCTGCAAAGGGGGAACCAACTGAAGGAAGAGAACTTGTCAAAGATATTGTTGAAGACCGGCTGGCCCGAGATGTTGAAGCGAGAATCAAGTCCATAAAGAAAAAACATGAATGGGCGATGGAAGAAAAGGAATCGGTCTCCATCATTGGACGGTTAAAGGAATATCTTTCCAAAGAGAATGATGAAATTGAGGATTATGACCCCGACCTTCACGGTCCTCTCGTGTCATTTGAAGGGCTTGAAGGGCATGAAGAGGTCGAACGGTACTGGGTGAACGAACCTTTTGCTTTTGTGGTAATACTGAACAACATTGATAAAAAAGAAAAAATCTACTATGTAATAGAGCCAAAACTATCCCGGTTTGAAGACCTTTTCTTAAAAGAGATCAAGGACCGGTTAAGGGATGTATTGCTGGTAGAAGATGTCATACCTGAAATGGATAAAAATTTAGTATTGACCCGGAAGGTCAGGGAATTAGTACGGGATTATAATATTGACCTGACGCCAATAATGATGGAAAAAATATTGTATTATGTGAAACGTGATTTTGTCGGATTCGGACTTATTGATGCCATACAGGAAGATGACAGAATAGAAGATGTTTCCTGTAATGGACATGATGTTCCAATATATCTGTACCATAAACAGTACACTAATATTGCAACCAATGTGGTGTACGACGAAGATGGACTTGACTCTTTCATAATTAGACTGGCACAACGTAGTGGAAAACACATATCTGTGGCTGAGCCCATGATCGATGCCACTATGCCGGACGGTTCCAGGATACAAATGACCCTGGGTAAACATGTTACGGCACATGGTGGTACGTTCACAATCAGGAAATTTGCGGACGTACCGCTCTCACCTATCGACCTTGTGAACTGGAAAACATTCAGTGCAGAAACGATGGCATACCTGTGGCTGTGTATAGAAAATAACAAGAGTTTAATTTTTGCAGGCGGCACGGCTTCAGGCAAGACTTCATCATTAAATGCTGTCGCTTTGTTTATTCCAAGACAGGCCAAGGTAATTTCTCTTGAGGATACCCGGGAATTGAAGCTACCTCATCCAAATTGGATCCCGGCTGTAACCAGGGATTCATTCACTGCAGATGAGCGCGGCGGTATTGATATGTATGAACTTTTACGGAGTGCCCTCAGGCAAAGACCTGAATACCTGCTTGTAGGCGAGGTCAGGGGTAAGGAAGCACTGACCCTCTTCCAGGCAATGAGTACCGGTCATACCACATTCTCTACAATGCATGCCGATTCTGTTGCATCAGCAATCCACAGGTTAGAGAACCCGCCCATCAGTGTACCAAGAAGCATGATACAGGCTCTCAATATAATCAGTATCCAGTCCCAGACATACCATAAAGGCAAAAGGGTCAGGAGAAATATGAAACTGGTTGAGATAACTGATATTGACCCGCAGACCAGGAATATACGTACCAATGAGATATTTACCTGGGATTCAATGACCGACGTATTCCAGCGGGTTGGTGAATCTAAAGCACTTAAGGAAATAATGACTACGCGGGCATGGACTGAGAAGGATATAAAAAGAGAACTTTCTTACCGGGAAAAGATCATAGATTTTCTTGTAAGGAATAATATTCTGGATTACAATACCGTTTCTACAATAATTTATGAATATTCGATCAATCCTGAAAAAGTTTTACAAAAACTTAAGATAATTCAATAATTTATTTTTTATCGTGGCGCAGGCAATGGACGACATGAAAAACGAGCTCCGGACCGAGGAAGAAGCCGAATCCAAAAAGGGATTCGATCTTGATGATTATTCCCGCAAAGTAAAGTTCTTTATACACAAGGTAATGATGATACCGTTCATCCTTCTTGGTGAAACCATGAAGGACCAGGGGGAAAAATATGCCGGGCTCGCAAAATCATTAAAGCAGGCCCGGATTGGCAAGTCGTACGAAATGTACCTGTCCAACACCATATTCTATTCCATAGTAGCCGGTATCGTGGGTGCACTGTTCGGTTTGTTCATTGCATTTATCCTTATAAGTGTCATAGGTCTTCCTGACAAGATCACGAAACTCACTTTTGACCCGAGTATAGCCTGGATACTTGATTTCAAGGAATTGATTGTGGGGGGACTAATATTTGTCTTCCTGTCCCTTGCATTCGCAGGGGCTGTATATGTCCTGTTCCTATTATATCCTGCGATTATTGTTGGTGAGCGCAAAGGTGCCATTGACCGAAATCTTCCTCCTGCGGTTTCTTTCATGTATGCGATGAGCAGAAGTGGTATGAATGTCATTGAGATTTTACGATCTGTCAGTCAATCAAGGTTTACGTATGGTGAGGTCTCAAAAGAAGTAGATGTCATATTACGGGATATGGAATTCTTCGGTAATGATCTCCGTATGGCATTGCACAACAGCAGTGAACTTACCCCATCAAAAAATTTCCAGGACCTGATGTATAACCTGCTTACGGTTATTGACAGCGGCGGAGATATACCCTTTTATTTCAGGGATAAGGCAGAAGTATATGCACAGAGGGCAAAATTTGAACAAAAGGGTTTCCTGGAAACTCTTGCACTTATTGCGGAATCATATGTTACGGCATTTGTTGCCGGTCCCCTGTTTATTATTATTATGGGTGTCATGATGAGTGTTATGGGTTCTGACACCATGATAATGCTCCAGGCTATCGTATATATGATGCTCCCTGTGGGTTCATTCATGTTTATTTTCCTGATCGGTATCATGACACCGGGGGCCACCGGTGAACCGCCCGTTCTTCCCGTGCCGAAATTATTTCCTGTAAAGGTTGACCTTCCACCTGAAGATGACCCGGATTACGAAAGGATAAAAGCATTACTTAAATCGAAAAGTACCCTGGCATTCAGGCAGGTATTGAGGGACCCCCTTAAAAACATGAAGGAAAAACCAGTCAATATTCTGATGATAACGGGTCCGATAGCATTTATTTATTTTATCCTTTCCCTGTTCAAAGCCCTGCAAGCACCTGATTTCATAGATTTTATCGATGACCGTATAGTATATGCCATTTATATATTGATAGTACCACTCGCGATTTTCCATGAGTCAAAACGATTCAAGGAAAAAAAGATCCAGGGTGCAATCCCGGATTTTCTTAAGAAACTTGCCAGTACCAACCAGACGGGTATGTCGCTGAGAGATTCGATAGGGTTAATGGCAAGATCTAAAATAGGATATTTGAGCAACCATATCAGGACGGTCTGGAAGGATATGGACTGGGGTCTTGATGTCAACTCATCCCTGTACCGGTTCTCAAACAGGGTTCGGACCCATACTGTTGTCAGGGCTATAACCCTCATATCCAAGGCTAATTCATCAAGTGGTGAAGTTGGTGAAGTACTGATGATTGCAGCAAACGATGCTTTGTTCGAGCAGGATATGAACAAAGAACGAAGTGTCAATATGTTGATATATATCGTTATTATCTACATTTCATTTGCGGTGTTCATCGGAGTGGTATATGTGATTTCGACTACTTTTCTTACTGAGATGTCAAATGCTGCAGAGCAGATGGAGGCATCAGGTATGCAGGGAGGTGGGTTTATGCAGGCGTTCGACCTGAATGTATTCAACAGGCTGTTCTTCCATGCAGCAGTGGTTCAGGGTGTATGTTCCGGGCTCATTGCAGGGGTCATGGGTGAGGGTAGCCTGTTATCGGGAATGAAACATGCCACGATCATGTTAACACTGGGTTATTTGTTGTTTACATTGACAGTACTTTGAGCCCACACGATATGTTCACATAATCCCAATTCTATTCGGGATTCAACTTTCGTAAAAAATATCCTGATTTAAACATACATGATAATGATGAGTATCATAACATAACAAGCTTTATCTGTTTACAGGTCAATTATAACGTAGCAAAGTAAAGGGAAATCTCCTATGGCTGGTTTGGATGATATACTCGGTAGTAATGAAGATTTAGTTTATGAAACAGACAGAGCTGACGTTATCGACGAAAGCACTGATTCATCAGATGGAGACCTGTTGGCGTATGAACCTGAACCTGAAGCTGTTTTAGAACCGGGGCCAAAAGCAGAAACATTTATTGAACCGGGAACTTCAGAACCGTTACTTGCCCCGGATATATTATCCTGTGGTATCTATGTGCTGGACCGGAGTATCGGTGGCGGCATTCCGGCCGGTTCCATGGTCTATATTTCAGCTGCCACAAAGTCAATGGCTGAAGTGTTTCTCTACCAGTTTACTCAGGCACGAAAAACATTCTATTTCTGTACTGAAAGAAGACCTTCTTTTATAAAGCAGGACATCGTGAACATGAAATTTGATGTTTCAGAAGTTGAGTTTGTTGATGTATACGGTTCATACTTCCTGTCACCACAGGGTGAAATGGTTGACAATGTAGGCAATGAATTTGTTGATGCGAAGATCGTGGAGTACATGGAGTATAATCTTGAAAGCATACTTTCCGACGATTCACGAGGTCCTGTCACTATTGTAGTAGATACATTTTCCTTTTTCCTCAATCTTAATGTGAACCACGGGATGATCAGAAGATTGTTAAATGTTATTTATGAGACTACAAAAAAGACCGGCGGACTTACCTTCCTGTACGGGCTGAAAGAATCAATTGATAAACGCCTGGAAAATGAGATATTCAATACCAGTGATGCCATCTTTGATATCGAAATGGAAAACAGCGCAGATAAGATCGTAAATAAACTTTCCATACCTAAGTTACGAGGTATGACTCCTACCGCTGAGATCATCAAGTTCAAGATCGGTGAGGGTATCCAGATAGATACTTCACGAGATATCGCGTAAAAAAAAAGAGCAAAGGGAAAAACGGGTTTGCCGTGAAGAACCGCGAATAATCCCAATTTTTTATATTGTTCAGTTGAATCTGGTCTGGCAGGTTATTTGTCCTTATGTCATCCTACCTTAACTTCCAACTTATGTTCAACAACATGCATGAACGTGATGCGCGGCGGCATGACATCGTAATACAGGACAAATGTTGAATTATCAGGATTAAATCCGGCAGTAGTCACCGGGGTGAATGAAAATGTGGGTCCTACAAGTGCCATGTAATGCTGCAATACTTTTAGCCCGCCGCAAGAAGAATTCAAATATTGAGTATTGCTATAAACTCCACTGCAATTCGTTTCATTAACCCACGTCCATGATTGTGTTGGTGATTTGTATTGTAAGGATACATTGTTGTTGAGAAAATCAACATCAAAATTACTACCTACCAACAGTGGCTGTGTACTCCATTCCCATGTTTCCCATTTGCCATTATCATGGAATTCCAATGTAATGGTAACACCTGATGTATTAGAACCACCCTTTTTTTCAGTATCAAATCTGAAATATGGTTCTGTTGAGCTAGCGGAAGTTGTCCAATAAGACTTGAAACTACTTTCACCATTAGCAAATACCATGGAGAAATTTTTCAGGGCGTTTTCATTATCTGTATTGAATCCGAAGACATCAATAGGCGGTTCATATTCCTGGTCATACTCATTAGGTTTTGCATTCAATCGTACTTTTACTTCTTTCGTTGCACTATTTGTGGTTACATCAGCATCTGTCCTTTCCTCGATATACTTAGCCCATGCCATGTAATAATCAGATTTGATGACCACACTTATTGTATTGCCTACCGTTAATGGATTCGTATAGTTGGAATTGAAGTCCGGATTTGGATATAATACATTTGGCGTATTGTTCGATACCAGGTACAGGTTAATTACACCACTGCTCCCTATTGACTGGTTACCATCTACCTTGATAATGGGCAGAGTAAGGGTTTCCCCATTATAATGGAACTCAGGGGGTGTAATGGTCACAGGGTCACCCTCTCCAGGATATTTTCTGAAAACCCCGCCACCTTCATAGGCTATCTTGTTCTCCCCTAATTGATACTGGATAGTGCCCAGTGACTGGTTATAGATCTCATAGGAATTGTTTAATTTGTTAAAGCTCACCGTTATATGACTGGTGTTCTGGTCATACACGCTAATATCACCTTTCGTAGAATACATCTGGATAAGCTGGGCTGGAGATTTTCCCAATGCGACAAGACTCACCTTGGAATCCATTACCGTAAATCCCTGTTCCATATTCTTCAGGTAAGCATCTTCCTTTGCATCTTCTATTATGGGAAAAGCCAGCACAGATATCAATCCCACTGCTGAAACTATAACTCCCAGTAACATTATATACCCGACTACCTCAGATACCGCTTCCCTGGAATCTATCAAACGATTGACCATTATCAGTATATCTCCATATTCAGTCTATTAAAGTCTATGTAAATGTAATCTGTAGTTATGTTCCCACTCACTGTCCGGTTCGTATTATCCACAACAATATCATCGGCGCCGAGATTATCTTCAAAGTATCTCTCCCATCCCCGGTAAAATGTACTTTGTACGGTTATCGTAGTATTTTGCCCTGTAGCATTAATGAAATATATTGTTGAAGAATCGCTGCGTTGTGCACGTATCCTTGCACTTCCTTCCCCGGCTTTAGTATGAGTTCCCAATAATTCAATCACAGGTATGGTCGTCACATTTGCATAATTAATGTGGGGTTTGACTACAATGACGGTATCATTGTTCCGGTATTTAGTCCATACTGCACCGTTCTCGTACGCAGTGATCTGGTGGTTCACGAAATATTCTACTGAACCCAATTCAAAAGTATTTATTGAGCCATTGACATTAATTTGCATTAAACTATCGTGTCGAATGCTCATGGCACCCCCTATTATCTTTAATTCAGTATTCCTGACCGGAGCACGTTCATATGCGACCTCATTGATATTTTGTCCTAAAAGACTAAAACTCTCCTGCATTTCCATGAAATGTGAGGTATCCATCGATTGCTGCAGGATAGGAAGCCCGTTTGCATAAACCAGTCCTGAAGCCAGAATTACAACACCTAATGTAAGTATGAATCCAATGGCTTCTGATACTGCTGTTTGGGAATTGAGAAAGTTATTCAGTTTTTTCACAACCATTTCATCATTTTGCGGTGACAATAATATCTGTTGAAGTACCATCAGTAAAGTAGAAATTAACCAGGATTGACTCATCAGCAGGCCATTTTGTAGCAGGAGGGGGAGTTTTTAATTCAAAAGTTACCATACGGTCTGCGGTTGTAACGGGCTGGGTAGGAGCAAACGCTGCTGAAATAATTGGCACGGTTCCACTGCTCGACCACTTAGTGACGCCATCAAAATTTATATTTTTTAACTTTTCACCTGATGGATAATCAATATCCATACCACTGATAACAATATTCGGACCTTTGCTGCGGATTATGAAATCTACTCTACTACCAAGAAGATTCGTATCAATATAATCCCCTTCAAGTTCAGCTGCCATTCCGGATGGTACCGTAAAGGGTCTCGCTTCCGCAATTGCGCTATGGCCAGCCCTGTCATATACCGTCACATTGTATGTGTATATCCCATACTCCACATATGTCTGGGTAAACGTCTTGGCACTTGTAACAGTTTTTATCACATTCGGGTATGATGATATGTTCACTCTTTTTGTATATACAAATGAACTGTTGAGAGTAACATTGATAACCAGATAATCTATCCCTGAATCATCACCAGCGGTGTTATCTGTTGCTGTGTATTCTACCCTGATAGGATCACCGCTAACAAGGTCGGCAGAACTGACCGGACTATTGATGGTTATCGTAGGATTCATGGTATCAGTAATAGGAACTATAGTGAAATTCCACCACAGGCTCACGTTCTTATTCTCAGGATCTCCTGATCCGTAGAACAGTTCAGAAGCATTCACATAAACCTCATATGTTTTGGAATATAAAGGAGTTGGTGGGAGATATTGAATCGTATATTCAGTAAGTGTCGAATTCGTAATAGTGGCAAAAGGAGTGATATTTGTCCAGGTACCATTCCCAGTTTCAAAAAGCCTAATCTCTATGCTGCTAAAATCAATGGCTATGTTATCCCTGACAATAGCCTTAATGAGCAGCGGATTATAATCGGTAACGGTACCATTCAGAGGTGACACAATCTCACCGGTCGGTGGCATAGAATCCACACCGT
>JAHYIS010000050.1 GCA_019429385.1 ANME-2 cluster archaeon
ATGCCGTGGAACTCGGGTTGCGACTTTGATGAGTGGTGTGAGTTCTATGATGGAGTGCGTGGAAAGCTTGAGAAGCTCGGGAATAGGTAAATCTGATTACCTTATCCCGCCCATGACCTCCAGCACACTGTCAATATCTTTTGCTGCATTTATCCTGGTGCGCAGCAACTTTCCTCCCTCAATTCCCCGTGTGAACCACTTGGCATGCAGCTTCACATCAGCATAATCAAGCAGACCGTATTTCCTGGACATATCAATATACCCAAAAAAATCATCCACCTGTTCGGATACGCCGCGCGGTTCGAGCAACTCTCCCGTTTCAAGGAAATATCCTACTCTCCTGAATATGAACGGGTTTCCTATGGCTGCGCGGCCTATCATCAGCCCGTCGCAATGTGTTTGCTCAAGTACGGCCCGGGCCGCCCATTCGCTGTCAATATCACCGTTCGCGATAACCGGTACGGTCAATTCTTCTTTTACTGCCCGGATAACATCCCAACCGGCACTGTGGGAATAGTTCTGTTGTGGCGTCCTGGCATGTACGGTAAGCGCACTGGCGCCAGCATCTTCAAGCATGTGAGCCATCTCCAATGTCCTGGCAGGGTCATTATATACTCTTACCTTTGCAGTGACCGGGACACTTATAGAACCAGATACTTTTTCCATAATATCAGCCATCAACTGCGGACTCTTCATCAATGCCGCACCACATCCCTTTTTGACGATATGCCGTATGGGGCATCCAAAATTAATATCCACCAGGTCAGGACTGAACTGCTCTTCAACGAAACAGGCTGCCTGCTCCAGACTCCGGGCGGAAGCTCCTGATAACTGGATGCCGACTGGACGTTCTTTCTCTGATGATACGATCCTTGAAATGGTCTTATTGCTATGGTGTATCACGCCATCGGCATCCACCATTTCTGAATATACAAGAGCTGCGCCGTACTTTTTACACATTGACCTGAATGGGAGGTTGGTCACGTCTGCCATGGGTGCAAGCAGGAGATTGCCTTTTAGATTTACATGGCCGATGTACATGCATTTATCAGGTGTGCCCGGGTATATATAGCAGGCGATAAAGGGAAAATAAATCGGAATGTATTTATAGAGGTTTGGCTATGAGAATCCCGTTAGTGTGCGGGTCTTTTATTAATTAACCCCCACTCCCCAACCCGTTCACTAACCTTTTATTCATTGTTACAGAACTTTAAGTACAACCGTGTGTACTTTTGCATGGTTGGAGGCAGTCTTTCTCAAGGCCACGGTTAAAGATTTCACTACCTATATATACCTCGAAAATCCTCGTAGCCCCCTGGAGGATTCCATGGCCGACAACTGGTATTCAACATCATGTCGACGCTCAGTGCAGTATTTCAGCTGGCTGGTGGGTGACCTTGAGCGTTTTAAAAAAAAGAGCGAACTGTCGGTCAGCCAGGAATTCATTGACAGTCTCAATTTCTGCGGTCTTGAGGTGGAACCGTATGAATCGCAGATGCTGGCGATAAGTGGTACCCTGCTCTCTTTCCTGTTCCTGGTTTTTATGGACCTGCTCCTCCTGCAGTTCACGATATTTGGAACCGGTACCATTGCGTTCATGGTACTGACCACTCTGCTCGTTCCCCTGTTCGTGCTGGTTTACCTGAGCGAATATCCCAAGATTCATGCCAGGTTCATGAAGATACATTCCCTGGGTGACATTCCCGAGATACTTTCCTACATAGTCATGAGCATGAAACTTGTGTCCAACATGGAACGTGCCATCACGTTTGCCGCAACCAATTCTGAGCGGCCCATGGCCCGTGACCTGCGCAAGCTCATCTGGGACATGCATGTCAGGGTATACACTGGTATGGATGATGCCACAATAGCCTTCGCAAACCAGTGGGGTAAGAACAGCGAATACTTCAAGCGGGCACTACACCTTGTTAAGAGCAGTACCAATGAGCCTGATGAAGCACAGCGTGTTATTACCTTGAACAAGAGCCTTGATATCGTGCTTGAGGGGACCAGGCATATGATGGGAGGGTTCGCGGCCCGCCTCAAAACGCCGACCTATATCCTGTACAGCATTTTCATTCTCATTCCGCTGGCCCTGGTGGCCCTGCTGCCGGCCCTGACCATCGTGGGTGTACGGATCGATGCCGTCATCCTGATATTGCTCTATGACCTGATACTACCGCTGGCAACCTTTGGTTATGCCGAATATATACTGCTCCAGCGCCCTGCTACATTCCCGCCACCCCAGATCCGTGACTCCCACCCGCGCCTGGTGAACATCAAACAAACCAGGCGGTTGACATCGATAATTGCGCTGGTCATAGCAATCGTAATCGGGGCATCAGGGTACCTCTGGCTGGCATACGGCAATCCTCTGGGACTGGTGAGTACGGGCGCCATGACCGGCTACATACCGCCTTCATTTCCTTTGATATGGGGTGCCACGGCGTTTATCACCCTGTACGCCATCGGGATCTATACACCGTACAAGCGCATCAGGGATGACATTAAGGAGATAGAATACCAGTTCGCTGATGCGCTGTTCGTGCTGGGCCGCCGTATCAGTGACGGACGCTCTCCGGAATGGGCTTTCATGCAGACCGCACAGACCATGAAAGGTACACGCATCGGGGATGCCTTCCAGGATGTGGCAAATAACCTATCACTGCTCAGGACAACACTGGTAGGTGCCATATTTGACAGTGAATATGGAGCTTTCCGGAACATCTATTCAGAGCGGGTACATACTACTATGCGCCTGTTCACACAGAGCGTGTACAAAAGTCACCAGGCGGCAGGGGTAGCCATTGTGAAACTGGCAGACCACCTGAAGGAATTGCAGGATGTAGAGGAGAATATCAAGGGGTCACTCTATGACGTGACCTCGACCATGAAATCCACTGCAACCATATTCGCACCGCTCATTGCGGGCGTCACTCTTGCACTTTCAGAGGTCATCCAGAAGATACTGCAAAACATTTCCCTTGAAGCCAGCAGGTTGCCGGAAGGTATGGGGATGGCTTCCATAATGTCTGATGTGGGGGGCGGCATGGAACAGAGCATACCGCCAAATATTTTCATACTTGCTGTCGGTTTTTATATGATAGTGCTGGTCATAATCCTGGTACGGTTTGCCGGTGGTATCGAATATGGCGGGGATAAGGCACAGTTCATGTATGACCTGGGTCAGACCCTGCCTGTTTCTATAATGGTTTTTTCTATTTCTGTTGTGGTAAGCCGGGCACTATTTACCGCAATTGTATGAAACTTCGGGGCTGTAAAAAAGTGGTTCACTTTAACATCGTATGGGTAACATAATTGTTCACGATATAATGTTAAACATTCAATTACATTGCCTGAATTAATGGACAGGATTGACAGGACATTAAAAGGTTCGTACCATCCTGTAAATCCCGTCTAATATTTACCCACGCTATGCTTCAGAAGCTACCCGAAACACTGCTTCGTGATGAGCGCTAACCTTTTTAGCGAGAATCTTTTCCACAGTCATTTCAATATAGTAATCAGACTTTGCGGGCAGATACTCTGAACCACAGATGGTACAGATATCTGCATCAACATTTTCAATCGCAATTAACCCCACATCAGATTCTGTCAGGAACTCTGTTTTTCCAGGTTTCATTTTCCCACCGCAATCCGGGCATTTCTTTAATCTTGGCATAATTATCTCCTCCCTTTAAATTCAATCCATCTATCTGGGTCTGGCTCATAAACTGTAATAATTGCTGCAACTTCTTCGTCTAATCCTATTACAGCATGAATCGGTCTTCTTTCTAAAGTATTTCCATACAAAAGAAATGTGGGAAGTGGTTTATCATCCAGATATTCCTTAATTATTGTACCGTTTTTTATTGCTTCTTTAACCTCTCTTATTTTTATATTCCTCTCTACCATCTTCTTTCTGGCATGCATTTTCACATCATAGCTGCCTTCATCAATCAATTTTTTTATACGTTCAAGCATTCTGATAACCGATTGATTTTTTATAGTACATAAAGTATAACTTTACGTACTCAAGTAAATCCGACCGAATGGAGGATTTTCTTGTTTAGGTTTGCCAGTCAGACCTTAATACTGACTGGTATTCAATTTCTTATTCTATGTTATCGTGTGGATGTAATATATATCTTGATTGTCGACTGTGAACCACCTCAAGATAAATTATCATAAGACACACCATCAATGAAACGGCCACAAAATTTCGCAAACTTTAAATATTTCATTGATGTCGCACATGCGGGTACGAAAATGGCAAAATCGAACAGATGTTTTATAAGAGACGATACTGGTATGGAATTACCGATCAATATTGTCGTAATGCTTGTGGTGGGTATGGTTGCACTGGCAGCATTGCTGGCTATCATCCCCGAGTCAAAGAAAAATCTTATTGTCGAAGTGGATTCGGTTGATGGTAATTCCGGTGTGACCGGGAACATTCCAAACGGTGTGCCTGCTGATGTCGAAATAGGCCTTACTCTATATGACCGGGATAACAACCCGGTGCAGGGAGCCAGTGTAATCATATCAGGTGGTGGTGGCCAGGGTTCTGCCAAGACCGATGCAAATGGACAGGCAAATGTTACGGTATCCAATGTGTTCATCAGGGTGAACCAGGACTCCATTGACCTGAAACTGGTAGCTAAATCCAATGGTTTTTATGATTATACGGACGAGTCAGCCATCCTCATAACCTGAGTATGCTTCGCGACGAGTCTGCAACTACGGGCATGCCTATGCGCATGGTGGTCCTGACCATTATCGGGATGGCAGGACTTGCTGCAATGATCATGTTTATCGGAGATGTGAACCTTGTTCCCAGAAGCATGCACGCTGACATTATCGGCATAGATAACAGTACTACGAGCAACGTGTTGCATACCAACAGCGGTGTCAGGAACATAACGGTACAGGTCATTGATGTGGACGGCCGTGCAGTGGAAGATGCTACCGTAATAATCTACGGGCTTCATACCTCTACGTCCGGAATAACGGATGTTGACGGGCGTTCAGTACTCAGTCTGGATACAGCTACCCTAAGCGTAAACGGTGAGGGATACTTGAAATTAGCTGCAAAAAGGCAGGGTTTTCTTGATGCTAATAACGACTTTGCCCTGAAAGCAGTCTCACGTTGAAATGTTGTCAAGAGGTATTTTATGCAGTTTCAGGTTGCCTGTTTGACATAACGAACTTTATGATGACCGCTGCTGCAAATAACACAGCCAATGCCACCGGGTAATAGGTAGACCTTATGATCTCCCACCTGTCGGTCCAAACCAGGTAACCAGTGGCAATAAGAGCAACGGAAGCCACAATGCCTGATAATTCCACAGGTATTTTAATGCTGCCAATGGTTATTTTGTTCATGTTCTCCTGGCGTTTAAGCCTGCGCTTTACCTCTTCCAGCTCTTTGCCAAGGTGGGCTAATTCAGATTTGTGGTCGCTGCTAATCGAATCTACTGTTGTGGCGGTCTGGTTCTTCAGAGCTGTGTGCTGCTCGCTAAGAGCTTCTATTTTTTCATGTAAGGACTGGATATCGTGCATCGTTTCGTTCAATGACCTGTTTACCTGGTTCAGCTCGTTCGACCTTAACGATCCCATCTCAAATCGCATCTCATCCAGAATTACCTGGAAGGCAGTTATTTTACCATTCATTTCATCAATATCGATGTCTGTACACTGGCCGATTTCAGGTAAAACCTGGTTTAATGCGGTCGTATTTCCGGACAATCTCCTTTCAATCGCGCGCAGACGCCTGTCAAGGCTCCGCAAGTTCTGGTCAAATGATTCGATCCTGCCGTTTACATCTGGTCTGTCCATTGTGTCACTAATCCGGCAGGATAAAATATCAAATCATATTTATGCGTTGTTATCTTTTAACGGGAATTGATGGTTAGAATATGGGACGATGAGCAGGCTATTGATACCGTTCCCTTGAAACTGGTAGTCTACCTGGTGCTGGTCGGTGTCATAATCGCACTTGCAGCGATCGGCCTGAACAATGCCGGACCCCAGATGGATGATTCATTGATGCAACGACAGGTGGGTGAATTGAAGTCATCCTTCTGGCAGATGCAATCAGGATATGCCCGTGACCTGTCCGACCCGTATGCTCCCCCAGGGAATACCAGGAATTTTGACATGGTGCTGCCGGACAATCTTGAATACCTGTCCTTTGGTGCGGACCCTGACCCCGACAACAACGGCATTCTCACTGACACGCCGCCCGGACTTGACACTGGTAATGGCAATGTGATATATTACAAACTCACAGGCGGCAGCAAGACACCTGTAGAACTTGAACGTCCTGTTCATCTCAGAGAAGGTGTTTTTTCTGGCGGCCACTGGGTTGCAAATGTGGTGGACGGGTTGCACCAGGCACTGGTAGTACAGGGAGGCAGCCAGTCAGTGACCTTTGAACTGGTCAATGACAGGGGTGACATCTACACCCTGTCCCACCTGACTGATGATGTGGATGCGTACATACGACCTGACAACACGGGAGGACTCCCGAACGGACTGCTGGTGTCAGTGCAGCCGGATTCAGTGCCTGCTGATGGAGTGACGGCTGCCAGAGCCAGTGTTCAGGTCATTGATAACAGGGGTTACAACGTGCAGGCAGAGGGGCGGGTCATCAACCTGAGCAGTTCACGCGGGAACCTGAGCACGGGCCAGGTCATAACGAATTCCCATGGCAGTGGAAGTATGACCATAACATCAGGGGATACAGGATTGAGTGTGGTCACTGCCCGCTCGTCCGGGCTGCATGATGGGAGCGCTGAGATTGCTTTTACCCTGCCGCCTGTGGTATTGGATTTCAATGAATGGATCCTATCATCACCGGGCGGTGGTCCTGACGATGAATTGAATGCGGTTTTTGAATCAGAACATAATGCAGTCTACAGTGTTATCCTGACAGGCCGGGGTACAGAGGCACACTGGCCCTTTATGCCGGATGAATGGGCCATTGCCAGGATTGAGATCGACGGGATGATAATGGGTGATAAAGAAATAACCAGCGCATCAAAAATAGAAGTACCCTTTGGGAACGTGTTGCTGGGTGCAGGCAATCATACCCTCAGAGTTACAATGATAAATGATTTCAATGTCCCCCTGCTGGGGGACAGGAATCTCTATGTTGCGACAGTCAAACTGTCCTGAACTTATTTGTGCGAGCGCTTGTGGGCAGCCAATCCTGCTTTGCTCTTCACGGTCTTACCGCATACGTCGCAGGTGAATTCAGAGTTTTCGGTCTCCTTTTCCATCTCAGCCCTGAGTTCTTTTTCAAGTTTTGCTTCCCTGTCAGAGCCTTCTTCCTCGTCCTTTATCTCTTCTTCTTCCTTTCCCCATTTTTCTTTTGTTTCGGGCTTTTCTGAGCTGGCCATCTCTTTTTGCATCTTGTAGTCATCCCATCCCATCCATGCAAGGATAAGACCTATAAAGAAGACACAGATACCAAACATACCCAGCACGAAAAGAGCGAGTATCTTCCACATGGGAGTAAAAGTGATAGGGTTGTCCAGATATGACGACAGGACAGGAATATCAATAACATACCATGCAATACCTATTACGACCAGTACAATTCCTACTATCAGATTAACGAGTGATTTATTAGAGTTCCCCATAGTATTCACCTTACTATATTTACTTTTAAAGTTATTTAAACGTTTCGTGAAAAAAACCAGGCGCCATGGACTGATTTCAATACAGTCTTTTTCTCACAGCCTCTGCATGCGCGCTCAGCCCTTCAGCTTCTGCCAGTGAAGTAATAGTAGGTTCCAGGTGAGCCAGTCCTTGCCTGCTCAGCTTCTGGATGGTGGACTTCTTGACAAAATGGTCCACATTGAGCCCGGAATATATTCTTCCATACCCGGCAGTAGGAAGCACATGGTTGGTACCGGAAGCATAGTCACCTGCCGAAACCGGGGTATATTGCCCGAGGAAGATAGAACCCGCATTGGTAATTTCATCAAGTACCTTTGTGTCATCAGCGGTGATTATTTCAAGGTGTTCGGGAGCAAACCTGTTGGAATAATCGATGCACTCTTCAAGTGACTCAGCAACCAGTATTGCAGCATTTTCCAGCGACTGTTGTATTATCTCCTTCCTTGCTGCAGTCCTGGTCATCTCAAGCAGGCTGGTACGAACCCGTTTCGCCACATCCGCCGATGTAGTGACCAGCACAGATACGGCATTGGGGTCGTGCTCGGCCTGGGCCAGCATGTCAGCAGCAATGAATTTAGGGTCTGCCGTTTCATCGGATATGATAAGCACTTCACTGGGCCCGGCCGGGAAATCTATCTCGCAGCGGTCCCTGACCATCATCTTGGCGGCCGTGACATACACGTTCCCCGGGCCCACTATTTTATCGACAGCAGGCACGGTTTCGGTGCCGTAAGCCATGGCACCCACGGCCTGTACGCCGCCGACCTGGTAGACATGGTCGGCACCGGCAATGTGTGCCGCTGCCAGTGTAAGCGGGTTTACTCCGTCGGGTCCGGGGGGTGTGCATACGACCACCTTCCTGACTCCTGCCACCTTTGCAGGGATCACGGTCATCAACGCTGTGGACGGGTATGATGCCCTGCCGCCCGGTACGTAGGCACCCACCACGGCCAGGGGGGTGGTCTTCTGCCCCAGCATGATGCCAGGTGAGGATTCCATGAACCACTGGGATTCTCCCATCTGTGCCCTGTGGAACGCGCGGATATTCTCGGCAGCGGTCCTGAGGTGCTCTAAAAGACCTGGTTCAACAGTTTCAAGTGCAGATTCAATTGTTCCACTGTCCACTTCAATAACATCAATATCCACCCTGTCGAACTGTTTGGTATACTGCCTGAGGGCAGCATCGCCTCTGGCCTTTACATCGGCAAGTATGACGGATACTGTTGCAGAAACGTCCTGTATCCCGCCTGCCCGGTCAAGCAGGCGTTTTGATTCAATAACAGTAAGGTCGCGCAGGTTCTTGTGTATCATCACTTCTGTGCTAATGAGGTATTAGTAAATAATAGTTATCAGGCCGTCCCGAATCCTGTACATATCGGTCCAGGGTCCGGGTATCCACTACGTATGCATAACGGACACAATACCTGAATCCCGGGCGAATATATCAAATATAGATGCAACAGCAACAACAACTGCAACAGCAACAACAACTACAACTACAACTACAACTACAACTACAACTGCGAATCTGTGAAATCTGTGAAATCTGTGTCAAAAAAAACGCTGGAAATACGCCGGTTACATCACCAGCATGATATTCAATTGAACCATAGACCTTACATCAAGAATATACGAAAATAAAGTTGAAGAGGACATTTTTCAATATATGACCTGAAACAGGGTGGAGAGATTTCTCCATTAGGAAAGATTTATACAAACACAGGTATACTATTACATAGATTAAAACCGGTGCATAGTTCAGGTTAAGTATCTATCACAGGTATCTATTATAGTGTATTGCTATGTTTCGAAACTCGAACGATGTGAGATGAAGATGATTTTGGATAAGAAGTTGAAAATGATCTTTGTGGCTACAGTCATTTTGATACTATTTTCGGTGATCGTTCTTGCATCATTACCAGATGCTTCCGGCCAGCGTCCAGAGCTGAGTTCCAAAAACAAGAATGCAATTTTTCTGAAGAATGCGCAGTTCGAAACCAGCAGTATGCCCCCTTTTGAAGTTCCCTTATCGGCAGCGAACATGTCAAATGATACGGATAGGGCTGCCGACTATTATATTGTGCAATTCAGGGGATACGTAACAGAAGACATGAAACAGGCTGTAAGGAATACAGGGGCAGAATTATTTGATTATGTTCCGAATAATGCTTTTATTGTACTGATGAACTCTACCGCGGAAATGCAGGTAGGTTCGTTAGATGTGGTGCAATGGGTCGGGTTGTACCGGCCGGAATACCGGATAAGCCCGGCTCTCCTGGCATCGGCGGCCCGCCAAAAAGAAGTGGGAGCCAGCGAGATGACCTCTGAGAATGTTACCCTGTTGTTATTTGAATCAAAGGACAATGAACGGGTTTCCCGTACGATCAATAAACTTGGTGGCGAGATCGTTGAAAGTTCCGGAACCAGGCTCCTTGTCAGGATTGAAAGTTCCGGAATACCGGCTCTCTCTTCCATTCATGGAGTGAACTGGATGGAAAACTATATTCAACCTGAGATATCGAATGATATTGCTGCCACCATCATACATTCCAGTGAAATGCAAAACACGCATGGATTGACCGGAAGCGGACAGATAGTGGCTGTGGCAGATTCCGGGTTGGATACGGGAATTGATGACCATGGCATTATTGGGGATATTCACCTGGATTTTGATGGTCGTGTAGCGTTTATCAATTATATCGGTTCAAGTCCGGATGATAATAACGGTCACGGTACCCATACGACCGGTTCAGTAGCAGGAAATGGTTCAAGGTCCGGTGGCACGTACCGTGGAATGGCGCCTGGTGCAAATATTGTATTCCAGGGACTGGGAGATGACGCCGGTTCAACGTATATTTATTTCCCATTTCCCGGTGGTTTTTCGGAAGTCCTTCAGGATGCATATGACAGCGGAGCCAGGATGCACAGTGATAGCTGGGGGTCTGCTGATGGTGGTGAATATACGTCCTTATCGCAGGAGACCGACCAGTTCGTCTGGAACAACAAAGAGAGTGCACTCTTCATAGCAGCCGGGAATAATGGTCCGGGGGCCAATACCATCAATTCACCGGGTAGTGCAAAAAATGTGATTACCGTGGGGGCGTCCGAGAATTACCGGCCCTCGAAAGGGTCATTGTCCGATAATATCGATCAGGTCGCTTCGTTTAGCAGCAGGGGTCCGACCGATGATGGCAGAATAAAGCCGGATGTCGTGGCACCGGGGACCTATATCATTTCCACGCGGTCAAGTATGCCGGGTGCCAGTTATCCCTGGGGAATTGTTGACTCCTATTATGCATATAACACCGGGACAAGCATGGCAACTCCCACCGCTGCCGGAGCAGGAGCATTGGTCCGCCAGTATTATGTGGATAACGAATCCATTGTACCCAGTGCGGCATTGATCAAAGCTACGTTGATAAATGGAGCCATCGATCTAGGTCTTTCATCCGATCTACAGGGCTGGGGCAGGATAGATATTACCAATTCCCTGTTCCCTGAATATCCCGGTTCGATACGGTATCATGATGAAAAGAGCGGGGGTGGATTGAGTACATCAGGTTCATGGAATGTTAGGTATTACGTGGCGAATAATTCCATACCTCTTCGGGCCACTTTGGTCTGGACTGATCATGAAGGGAATCCGGGTGCGGGGATCAAACTGGTCAATGATCTTGATCTTGTGATTTCCGGGCCCTCGGGGAGCTATCCCGGAAATGGGGGGGACAACATTAATAATGTGGAGCAGGTTGAATTACCGGAACCTTCCATCGGGATGTATACCTTTTATGTGAACGGGACGAATGTACCCCAGGGACCGCAGCCTTTTGCACTGGTGATATCCGGAGGCCTTTCAAATGGTACCGGGTATGTCAATGGTTATGTGAAAGATGCTGTCAGTCAGGCTGGTATCGGGGGGGCCATGATCACACCTGGTTCAGGGATAACGAACATTACCGATGGGTCAGGATTTTATTCTTTCTTCCTTGAAGAAGGTCTGTATCAATTGAATGTGACCGGTGATTTTTGGTATCATTCAAATAATTCGGTGACTGTTGAAGTCCTGGCAGACCTGTCTGTTGTGCAGGATATTTTGCTGGAGAGAAAACCCACAGGGAATATTTCCGGGTTCGTTTCTTCATTTTGATGGGGTTGTATGTGAGGAAATCCATTCGCGGTCGGATTATCAGATTCATATTAGGGAGAATTGATGTTAGGTAAAATTGGATGAGATATATATAAAGCGAAAGGTTTATATTCCTATGAAAAAGATAACAAATTAAAGTATGCTTAAATAGAATTATAGGATTGGAGAATTGTTATGTTCGACTTAAATGGTGGTTCAAATTTGTATAAACGAATTGCGCTGATTCTGGCGGTGGTATCAGTATTAGCTACGGTATTGACGGGTAATGCGGCTGCGGATGTTGTTGTGACTGCGAGTGGGGATCCGATCGAGGGTGCACTTGT
>JAHYIS010000051.1 GCA_019429385.1 ANME-2 cluster archaeon
CGCCGACAGCATTCCCACAGATCTCGCCGCTAAACCAGCCCCCACCTTGAGCCAATAAACTACGACCGCTGGGCTGAACTGGAATTCAAAGACCAACTGACCGATGAGGAGATGAAGGAAAAGCAGGCGCTTGAGAAAAAGAACCTGGCAGCCATCGAAAAGGTATACCAGCGCCTCGAGGATGATAAGGAGATTCAGGCGCAGATTGAGAGGATAAAGGCGCATGAGTGGGTACGGGTTGTGGAAGAAAATCATGGATAAGCCAGGGAATCTGAAAAAATGAAATCCCTCAACCACAAACAGCGAATCCTCCTGAAGGTCATCGAAGCACTTGACGAAAAAGGTACATCGTCCAGGTTCATGCTTGTGAAAAACCTGTTCCTGCTCGCCCATGAAGAAAACATAGGCCGCCTCATCAAATTCTACAACTTCTTTCCCTACAGGTACGGCCCATTTTCCAACGTATGCTATGCAGACCTCGCCAAACTGGAAAAAGAAGGATTACTGACCGAGCAAGGGACACACCTTTCATTAACCGAAAAAGGAATTCAAGCCGCCCGGACCGCAGACCGGAAGGCATCATTAAAAGTGAAGAGGGTTACACGCAAGTTCAATTCAGACCGTGATATACGAAAATATGTTTATAAAAAATTCCCCGAATACACAGTAAAAAGCGAAATAGTCCAGCAGCCCACAAAACAAACCACTCCTGGACTTTTCACAATAGGGTATGAAGGCAGGGATATTGACTCATTCCTCAACACATTGATAAAAAACGATATTGACCTCATAATCGATGTCAGGAAAAACCCTTTCAGCATGAATTTCAGTTTCACCAGAAACAAACTCCAGAACTACCTGGAAAAAATGGGCATGCAATACATCCACATCCCGGAACTCGGAATAGAAAGCAACCAAAGAGACAACCTGTCCACAATAAAAGACTACCAGGAACTGTTTAAAAAATACCGTGACACCACGCTAAAAGAATATCCCGACCAGATTGAGCACATCACACAATTGAGCAGGACACACCGTACAGCCCTCATGTGCTTCGAGGCAGATACAGCATATTGCCATCGAACCATTATCGCCAGGGACATAGAAATGAAACACGGGATGGAGGCGACTGCCCTTTGAAAGAAAACATCCTCGTGCTGGTCAGGGCAACACCGGAAAAAAGCAACCGACACGGTCACCTTGTTTGTGTTGCAGGAATAAATGAAGACAACCATCTAAGACGATTATATCCTTTCGAGTTCAGGCACGGAGAAAACCTCATCGACTTCAGGAAAAGGGACATGATAGGTGTCATCCTCGCAGAGCCGGACAATGATAAAAGACCAGAGAGCAGAAAAGTCGTCACTCACAAAAACCTTAACACACGACTAAACGATGAAGAAGTGCGCACCAGGATATTACCACTTGTAACTTCTATTGAAAAACTAAATGAAACAAGTGCAAGCCTGGGCATAATAAAACCAGAACTTCAGGACGTAAAAATTCAAATAAACACAACGAAAATATCTGATGAACAAACATACTTTTCAATGGCAGGAGATTATCTCGAAACACACGAAAAAGTGAAAATACCAGTGGAACTGAGATACCAGTTCAAATGTAAAAACGAACCCGGGTGCAAAGGCCACAACATAATTCTAATAGACTGGGAACTGAACGAACTGGCCAGAAATGTGATGCGCAACGACAATGACCCTGATGCAGTGAAGGAGAAAATCCGCACAAAATTCTTTGATTTCATGAAGGCAAGAGACCTCTATTTTTTTATGGGTACACATTTCCGCTTTGGTACATGGATTATTATAGGAATTTTCTATCCTTCACTACTGAAAAATACAATCTCCGATAGCACCGTTCAGACAACTTTATTAGGTGTATAATATGAAGGAAAAGCAGGCGCTTGAGGAGGAGAATATGGCAGCCATCGAAAAGGTGTACCAGCGCCTCAGGGATGATGAAGGGGTACAGGCGTGCATCGAGAAGATAAAGGCGCATCCGTGGGTAAGGGTGGTGGAAGGTAGATAATGGATAACAAGCTCGTTGTTTTTCAGGATAAAAAAATAAGGAGAACATGGTTTAAAAATGAATGGTGGTTCTGTGTTTCTGACATTGTTGAAGCACTGACTGACAGCGCCGATGTAAAACAATACATCAAAAAAATGCGCTCCCGTGATGAACAATTAAATTCGTACTGGGGTACAATCTGTACCCCCCTTGAAATGACTGCAAAGGACGGCAGGAAACGGAAAATAACCTGTTCCAATACTGAAAGTATCTTCCGCATCATCCAATCCATTCCATCACCAAAGGCTGAACCATTCAAACGATGGCTTGCTCATGTCGGCTCTGAAAGAATCAAAGAAATAGAAAATCCCGAACTTGCGCAGGAGCGCATGAAAGAGATATATGAGCAGAAAGGCTACTCAAAATCATGGATAGATAAACGCCTCAGGGGTATTGCCGTAAGGCAGGACCTGACGGATGAATGGCAAAAACGCGGAATAACTGAACAGATTGAATTTGCAATACTCACAGCCGAAATCTCAAAAGCCAGTTTCGGGTTAACACCTTCTGAATACAAAAAACTCAAGGGCATAGAAAACGAAAATCTTAGAGACCATATGACCGATTTGGAGCTTATTTTCTCGATGCTCGGAGAAGCATCTACAGGTGAGATTGAACGAACACAAAATCCAAAATCATTCAATGAGCACAAAAAAGCATCAAAAGCAGGTGGTACGATTGCAAAAAATGCACGTCTGGAACTGGAACAGAAAACTAAACAGAACGTAATAACGGGTGAAAATTACCTGGAAGAACCTGAAAAGAAAAAGCGGCTTGGGATGAAATAAAAGGATGATGACATGTATAAATTGTGTGAAATGTTAGGCAGGCCCACCGCCACCGAAGCGGAGGAGCTTGCGGGGCTTGAGAAAAACAACACGACAACCATCGAAAATGTGTACAAGCGCCTCAAAGATGACATTGAAATCCAGGCGCACATCCGGCAGATAAAGGCGCATCCGTGGGTGCAAGTCGTGAAAGGACAATGAAGAAAACAACACAGTCCACGTATGGAGCCCCGCAGGGCTGCATACGTGTGCGGCCCGCTACTGGCCAGAGTAGGGGAAGTGGGCCCGCGGAGATTCGAACTCCGGACCTCCGCCGTGTGAAGGCGACGTCATAACCAGCTAGACCACAGGCCCACATCTGTTTAAGCAAAAAAATTGCAAGCGCAATAATATTATCAATATAAGATAAGACTATCGCAAATCAATGCAATAGCCTCATCAATATCATTGATTATTTCTTTATCACTTTCTGGTACAGCCTGCCCTGGAATCCGTGGTACTTGGCCACCCCTTCCGCATCCTTCTGGTTAATAGAAGACTCATCAAAAGACACCAGGTTCTCAGAATACAGGGCAAAGGGTGAACTCCTTGCAACCGCCATGACACTGCCCTTATACATCCGCAGCTTCACAGCACCTTCCACACGCACCTGCGTAGCATCGATAAAAGCGTTCAAATCATGGAACAGCGGCTCGTCCACCAATCCCATATATGCCAGCTCGGACCACTGCTCATCCACTCTTGCCTTGAAACTCAATTCTGCCCTGGTCAGCACCAGACGTTCCAGGTCCCTGTGGGCCGCCAAAAGTACGGTCGCAGCCGGGTGCTCGTAGTTCTCCCGTGCTTTAAGACCCAGCACCCTGTCCTCTATCATATCGGTCCTGCCCACACCATGGATGCCGGCAATGCGGTTCAGTTCAGTGATCAAAGTCAAACCATCCAGACGTGTACCATTCAGAAAGACGGGAACACCGCCTTCAAATCCTATCTCGATGATCTCAGCCTCAGGTCCCTTTTCAGGTGACCGGGTCCATCCGAAGATCTCCTCGGGAGGTATGAAACCCGGGTCTTCCAGCTGGCCTCCTTCGATACTGCGGCTCCAGATATTCTCATCAACACTCCAGGGCTTCTCCTTAGTAACGGTAACAGGGATCCCGTGTTCCCTGGCATATTCTATCTCCCACTCCCGGGTCAGGTTCATATCCCTCATAGGTGCAATTACTTCCAGGTCAGATGAACGGAACACAGCTTCAAACCTCAACTGGTCATTCCCTTTACCGGTACAGCCGTGAGCCAGTGCAACAGCACCTTCATGTATGGCTATTTCAAGCACTTTTTTGGCAATCAGGGGCCTTGCAATGGCAGTACCCAGCACATATCCTTCATAATTCCCATTGGCCTTTATCAAGGGAAACAGGTAATCCTGTACGAATTCTGCTTTCGCATCGATGGTATAATTCTTATCACCGATCAACTCTGCTTTTTCTTCTGCTTTTACAATCTCTTCCTCTGCCTGTCCCACATCAACAACAACGGTAATGACTTTTTCAAAATCATAATTCTCCTTAAGAATGGGAATACATACCGATGTGTCCAGACCACCTGAATAGGCCAATACAACCTTACCTTTCATTTATCATCATATCCTTTTCTATTGTCAATCATATCAATGAATTTGGATGTTAAATCATCGAATATTATATAAGATATTTGAACCATCTATATTACAGCTTTAACATAATAATTATTCTCTATTAATATGTAAAACAGGGATGGAAAATAAAATGGTATTTAGTTCCCCTAAAAAAACGGTAGACTACAATTTAACTAGGATAGAAAAAGGCCAGGGCAGTAAAAAAATTGTTGAGTCTTTAAAAAAAGCTCTTAAAGAAGATCCTGAACTAATAGAAGACACAGCCCTTGCATTAATAGGAATTATCCAAACCGATAAAAAAGAAACTTTCGGCTACTGTCTAGAAATACTTCTTAATATTGCCGAAACAGAAACTGAGCTTCTGGTAAACTCAATTGATGCTTTTATAAAAATAATACAGATACCAGATGATAATGCACTTGACATTAACAGCATATTAATTGCCCTGGATATCCTGAGTATCATAGTTTCTGTGTCTCCAGACCTGATGCAGCCTGCCGTACCAGAATCACTAAAGAAAATGAGAAGTTCTAACAGCCACATTCGTTCGGCATCTTATTATATCCTGGACACAATTTCAAAATCTAACCCTGAATTCTTTTCAAATTACACATCAGACTTAATAAGATCACTCAATGGTTTAAATGTTGATGAACGGATATATGCCATAAAACTGATTGGTGAGATTGCACAATATTCGCCAAAAGTGATTGATGATTCCTATAACGTACTTAAGGATCTTTCAAGTAAACACCCTTCCTTGGAAATAAGACAGCAAGCTCATGATGTTCTTAAAAAATTCAGTGTAGATGAAGCAACACCCGAAGTCAAAACTGAACTATTGGAGTTTGAAAAAGACTTTATTGGTCTCAATGACATTAATTCTGAAGAAATGGACTTTGCGGAATTGGCGGACGACCTTTCTGAAAGAATCAAAGGGATTGATTTTGAAGCATCTGCTGTTGCAATGTTAAAATCTTTTGAAATGGACCATCTCATTCTCAAACCAGAATACAGGACGCATAAAACATTAACAAAAGAAGTCGAAGAGACTATACAAGTTAATGAAGATACTGATGAAGTAAATGCCATATCTAAAAAACTCCAGACAAATCTGGAAATTGAAACTGAATTACATCGCATAGAACAGCTGGTAATGGACCCAATCATCGAACTACGGTTATCTCCTGTAGAAGAGACCACCCAAAAAGATGAAACTGAATATCAGGAACATCCATCACCAGAATTCGACGATGATAAGGAAAAAATCCCGGAAACTAAAGCAGAAGTTACAGAGAACAAAGCAGATGTAATGGAAACTAAAGCAGAAGTTACAGAAATCAAAGCAGATGTAATGGAAACTAAAGCAGAAGTTACAGAAATCAAAGCAGATGTAACGGAAACTAAAGCAAAAGTTACAGAAATCAAAGCAGATGTAACGGAAACTAAAGCAAAAGTTACAGAAATCAAAGCAGATGTAACGGAAACTAAAGCAGAAGTTACAGAAATCAAAACAGATGTAACGGAAACTAAAGCAAAAGTTACTGAAATCAAAGCAGATGTAACGGAAATTAAAGCAAAAGTTACTGAAATCAAAGCAGATGTAACGGAAACTAAGGCAAAAGTTACTGAAATCAAAGCAGATGTAACGGAAACTAAAGCAGAAGTTACAGAAATCAAAGCAGATGTATCGGAAACTAAAGCAGATGTAACGAAAACTAAAGCAGAAGTTACAGAGATAAAATCAGATGTATCGGAAACTAAAGCAGAAGTTACAAAAATCAGAGCAGAAGTTGCAGAAATCAAAGCAAGAGTCAAGGGAACTAAAATAGTAGACCAGGGATTTACGCAAAGAGCTGAAAACAATGTTGAGACAATATTGGCTCCGTTACCTGATATTAGTATAGAAATGGTACATGCCATCTTCTCTGCACTTCAAAGTGAAGATAAGATTAGCAACATAGGGTTGATAGATATTAACGGAAAACTCATAACCGCAATCGATCCTGGAACTATGAATTCAAATTTAATGATTAAAATCATTGATATGCTAAGTCTTGAAGAATGCCTGACCCAAAAAGGAGGGTTCAGAAATCGAGTCAGTATAGAACTATCTGATAAAGTCCTGGTTGCTATGCCTATAAGTACTGACCATATAATGGTAGTATTCACAAGACCTGATGTACAGTTTGGAATGGTATTTCATCAGCTTGACAGGACTGCTGATAAATTAGAGCAGATTTTAACATAAACTAACAACCTTATCTGACAATAAAGGTAACTCCAGCACTGAAAACCGAATACAACAATCTTACTTTTTCTTCAAGACAAAGAAGTAGTACACTGCACTACCAACAGCCAGTATAGATATTGCACCAATGATGGTTACCCACAGCAATGTTCCTTTCTCTTCTTCTTCACCCATTGTGTCTGAATGGAAACTAACAGGTTCTTTACCATTCTTTGTATGGCACTGCCAGCAATCCATATTTGCAGTAACGTTTAAATGAATCTCTGAAACCGGCTGAACTGCACCGCCCCACGCAAACCTTATTGATTCGTTTTCTTGATAGTGACAGAACATACAATCAGATGTATCTGGCATAGTATCAACGATAACATCATACTGGTATGGGTCACTTGGATTATTATACAGACCTGAAACCCTTGATATTTCAGTATCGTTCACATGGCTGAAATAACCACCAGCATTGCCGGAAAAGGTTTCACCTACACCATGACAGGTACCCTCACCAGTATTGACATTATAATCAAAACAGGTGGAAATGGACGTACCATTGACCGCTCCTGACTGGTCTTTGACATTCATTATACCTGAACCGTTATAATGGGCATATATCTTTGGAATAAGACTTTCAATGTCGGTTCTCAAATCCCAACCTGATGAGCCTTCTGAAGGTCCGATGCCACCCGGTACGTGACAATCCTCGCATTTCCTGAACATCTCAGGGGCATCCCTTGCACTTATCATTGAGTGGATGCTGACATGGCATGCCGGACAACTCTCGTCCACAGGAATGTCGCCTGAAATCTGATTATTATTCTCCCAGTCAAATGCTCCATGCACGTATGGTATTATGTTGGATATGTTTTCATCAACATGCTCAACACCAGATACTTCGTAATTAATGTGGCAATTGATACAAAATGTGTTGTTCTGCTGCCCGTGACGCACATCTTCATGACAAGAAAGACAATCCGGGACTTCCTGAGCAGAGGATACCCCCGAAAAAAAAAGGATGATCGCAAACGTAGCTATAATCAGTAACATATTAACAGTATTCAATTTCATTCTTGTCAGCCTCAGAATATCTTTATTCCATAAAATAATACGTATCATCTATGCATTAATATTAATTAATTGTTCCTTTTCTTAAAGAATAATAGAAGGACTATACAGATCATACTGAGAGCTAATAGACCGGCACCTAATCGGAAATTAGTTAATGAATCAAAATCCGAGAATATATTACCTCCCACACTGTCATCAGTATCCTTTGTTGATAAAGCCTCATTTCCTGATATGTCCTCCCCATCCTGGGTCTGTATTTCTTCATTCAATTTCCGCCCCGATACTGCAAATGAAGGAAAACCCTTCACATGGGTCCTGTAATATACATACGTATCATCTTTATGATCCAGCTCTGTTGGCTGTTCAATCCAGGCCCCGTCCGTGTACCTGTAGAGGGCAACCTTCGATTCATCAATTTCGTTGGACTCTATCCAGTCATTTTTAACCTTGAAAGAAACCGTTGTATCCCTTATATTCTGCTCTGTTGCATAGCCATAGAGCCCCACAAAGATGTTTACATTCTTATATATTGAATAGGGAGCCGGAACTGGTACTAATTTAGATTTATCGTGCAGCACCTCAACCACTGAAGTGATCTTGCCTGCACTTCTAAGCGCAGTATACTCAATGCTCAGGATAGGGTCTGCCACTTTGAAATCATAGGTGATCTTCTTATCGTTCAGTACAAAGGAGGTCACATATTCATTGACCTCGATATTAGTATACTCCTCACCGGTAAATCCTCCGCCTCCACCCCCACCTCCAACCATAGCGGTCTCATCCATGATCATTAGGGTAATCTGATCGGTCCATGTCAGGTTATCATTATCCATCACATTGAAAAATATCAAATGAGTTCCAGGTGACAGGTCTGACCTGTTAAAATCGGATTTATTTCCTAGGTATCCATCTCTACTGGAATACCATTCATACGTCTCCACAATACCATCGGGATCACTGGACGAACTTTTAAAAAATACTATTTCATCTACTTTATATTCCGAGTTCGTGATTGGTTTTATGATCTGGCATATCGGTGGTTTTGGTTCCCTGATAGATATGCCGACCTGTGAAGATGTATTGAATCCATCGTTATCTGTGGCAGTGAAGGTTATTATATGGTTCCCGATACTAAGGTCCTGCGAGCTGAATGTATATTGATTGCTGAGCAGCCCATCACGGTCAGATTCCCACCTGACCCCAACTACAGAACCGTCCTGATCGGTGGCAGTGCCACTGAATGAAATATTTGTCCATTGCAACGGTGTAATCCCGGTTACGGGTTTTGTTATGGAAGTTATGGGTTTAAGGCCGATCTTTATAGTTATCATTGAAGTGCTTGAAAGACCGTCCCTGTCATAAACGGTATATGATATGTTGTGATACCCTAAGTTTAGACTACTTGAATCAACATTGAGTAGGTCGCCGGAACCAAGACCACCTTTGACATCTGAACTCCACAAACCCAACATTATTGCACCGTCCGGGTCACTTCCACTTCCGGTAAAAGAAATTATTTCACCCTGAACAAAAACAGAATTCGGTGCAGGAGTTGTCAATGATACAGTGGGATATACTGGAATGAATTCTATATTCCATGCCTGGATATATCCTGCCCCTGTACCAACGACCAGTTCCAGCGATCCGTCATTATCAAAATCATAGACTGAAGGAGTTCCAAGTACATTTCCGCCTGATGATTCCTGCATAAAGGATGTACCGTCACCATAGAATCCGAGGAGAGTACCACTTTTTAAAGCAACAAATACTTCACTGATACTATCGCCGGTAATGTCTTTCAGGAGGGGCTTTGAATATACTTCATTTTCCCCGAAAAGATGTGTCCACTTTAGCGTACCATCATGTTCAAAGGCAAATACTGAATAAACACAACCTACTACAATTTCATTTTTAGCATCAGTATCAATATTGCCGATTGCAGGAGATGAATAGGCATTGTAATAGGTTTGCGCATTCCAAAGAAGTGAACCGTCTCCATTATAGGCTATCAACTTCCCACTATATAAGTTGCCAATCACGGATGCTGAAACTACGACTTCATCGGTTCCATCATTGTCAAGGTCACCAACTGCAGGTGAATTATACAAAAATGTCACACCAAACGAAGATATTGACTGTGGCCAGCCTGAAACATTTGAACCATCGATATTAAAAGCATATACTTTATTATCCAGTGCAGTGACCACTATTTCAAATTCTCCGTCGCCATCAATATCACCGAATGCAGGTTGTGAGTGTACTCCGCCTCCAACAGCCACGGGCCAGTTCGTGAAAATCGTCCCGTCACCGTTAACGAGATATACCAGATTTGCATCGCTTCCAATCGCAATTTCTGAATAACCATCATTGTCCACATCAGCCAGAGAGGGTGTGGAATATATATTACCTGCAAGCGTTAACGGGAAGCCAGCTACCGATGTCCTGTCACTATTCCATGCGTAAAGCTTTTTTGATGTCTTATCACCAATAACAATTTCAAGTTTATTATCACCTGCCAGATTTCCTGCATTGGGGTCTGGCATTTTCGTTATTGTATGAAGAGCTCCTGCTAATGATGAAATGGATTGTAGGTTACTTGTCGATACATCATACAAAAAGAGATTACTGTAGGTTTCTACAACTATTTCGCCTGTACCGTCTTTGTCAATATCATTAACATAAACTGCGCCTGGTATTTCTGCACCTACCGAAACTGGAAATGAGTTACCGTGGGGTGTAATATTAAAGGTAGCAGATACAGGGTGCACTATCCATAATAAAAATAAAAATAGAATGATGATTTTCATCACCATCATAATGGATTTTTTACCAAATATATCTTTCCTTTCAATTAATGGCACGTTGAACACGCCCAATACGTTCCCATCTTCTGGTTGTGCAGGTCTCCCGGTTCTGATGAATAGAAGACCCACGTCCTTGGCAGGAACGGTAATCTCTTCTCTAACTGCCAGTCACCATTGTGACATTCGTAACACTGTATCTGGGAGGCCATCACGGTCTGGGGGGCATTTCCATACCTGGACTGGTTTATAGAATTATCGTGGCAGTTGTAACACTCATCAACGGTATCGTTGGAGTTCGTTGCCACCAGGCTGCTGTTCGTACCGTAATGGGACACAAGTGACCTGTTGTTCTGCCACATGGTCGCACTGCTATTGATACTGTTGTTGTGACAATTCCAGCACTCGGCATACGTCGTTGTCAGATTAGCGGTACTGTGCTGCTGCGGAGCTGAAGCATTGGGTATGTGCCTGCCGACCAGTCCTGCACTGAAGTTGGAAGTGCCA
>JAHYIS010000052.1 GCA_019429385.1 ANME-2 cluster archaeon
TGTCTTTAGGGATGATTATTCCAAGGGAGTTGCCCCATCTCTTAAGCTCAACTGTTGAATGGCACATTTTGATCAAATATAAAATTGAAGTCTATTGTATAAATAGTTATACTTAATTGTATAACTCAGCCTCGCGATTCAATCTTTCCACAAACTACTACAGATGACTTGCCGGCTCCTATAGCTGCGGATGGGGACGAAAACGAGGAGTGTAAGATGGTAGAGTGTTTGCATGGCTGTGAAAATATATTTTTTATATCATACTCCGCCGCAAAGAACGCGAAGAACGCAAAGTTAAGGCAACAATGTCTTAGTGAACTTGTCGAATAAGGAAGAACGATTGCTCGTTCTCCCTCTTCTTAGAACCGTACGTGCGACTTTCACCGCATACGGCTCAAGCATTTCATAACCCTTTCTGTATCGGGCAGCAGTTTTCAATTATGTGTCTGGCATTCAGTTTTTTTTTCTACAATATTTATGTTCTAATCATTCCGCTTAAAGATTTGTTAGCAATTCTACGAAGACTTAAATTATTCCTTCGTACATCGAAATATTCCATATCAAGATAAGGGTTTTTATCCAATTTTATACATGGATGTCTGACTATCTTAGTATCTGAAAAGCGTTTAAGCTCGTTCCTTCCCGTAGAAAACACCCATTTCCGTGTTCCTGCTCTATGCCAATATTTATCGGCAATCCACCAGTATGACTTACTTGGATGTCTCCTTTTAGCCCATTTCCAGAGCATATTCCATACCCTATAATCAAGTTTGCCGAATATCTCTTTGGAAACAACCGACTGGTGGTAATTCGACCAACCAGTTATTATGGGATTAAGGACACCAATGAGTTTTTCCTGATTCCATGCTTTCCCTTCTTTGATTACGTCACTAATCTTTTCAGTGATTTTATCAATGGATTTCTTGGATGGTTTAATCAAGAGTTTCCCACTGTATTTTCGGAAATTCCAGCCTAAAAAGTCAAAACCATCGTCTATATGAGTTATCAAAGTTTTCTCCTCTGACAGTTCCAGACCTCTTTCCTTAATGAACGATTTAATCAATTCTGCAATTTCTTTAGCAGTTTCCTCTGAATCAGCAGTCACGATAAAATCGTCGGCATACCGTACGAAATTTACTTTGTGAGGATTGTGCCTACTTTTATCTACTTTCCCGCTTTTATTGGTATAGTACTTAGTTGCAATTGTAGTTTCAATTCCGTCTAAGGTCATGTTCGCCAATATTGGAGATATAATACCTCCTTGTGGAGTTCCCGCCTTGGTAGGATTCAGATGTCGGTTATATATAAACCCTGATTTAAGAAATTGTTTGAGAATTGACTTATCCATCGGGATATTGTCCAGTAACCATTCATGGTTGATGTTGTCAAAACAGCCTTTAATATCTCCTTCCAGCACCCATTGAGCAGAATATCTTGTGCTCAAACAGGTAAAAGCTTGCGAACATGCATCGTGTGTGCTTCTATTTTTCCTGAAGCCAAACGAGGCTCTGTCAGCAGTTGCTTCTGCAACTGGATTTAAGGCAAAGGCATGTAATGCCTGCATTGCCCTGTCGCGCATAGTCGGGATACTTAGTGGTCGTTTTTCCTTCTTACCATATTTCTCAATATAGACTCTTCGTAATGGTTTCGCTTCATACTTCTTAGAAGATAGTTCAAGAGCAGCTTTCATTTTGGCTTTTGGCGTTATCCACTTTTCGCCATCAACTCCAGCTGTCCTGTGTCCTTTATTTTGAGTTATTTTCCTTATTGCCAACAGTTTCGCATAAAACGAATTGGTTAGCAGATACTGTAGTCTTTTTACTAAATGCCATTGTTCTTGATTCACTGCTTTTGTAATTCTGGTTTGCAGCTTATTAACACTATTAGTGACCATTTTCCAATCGATATTTCTCCATTGGAATTTGTGTCGAGTGTCTGTAAGTCTCTCACCTTTCGGTGTAATTGAATTACTTACATTCATAAGTTTGCTTCCTTTCATACAATGAAACACCTTGCAGTAAGTCAGCACCCTTTCGGGTTAAGGCAAATTTAGAACCTCTATACATCTCATTACAAGTTGTCATTCGCTTTTTACTGTCTCCTTTACCCTCAGTGCCGTCGTTGCTCCTTACAGAGTTCCTACCCGATTCAGGGAGCACATAGGGCTTACCAAGTTCTACATCACAAATAATTGTGAAAGCCTTAGAAGCCATCTATAAACCGGAAACCATTTGTCCATTCCCTGTAATGTGACGCAAGTCATTACAGTCTGGTTACATACCTTTTGGTTTAAGCGTGTCAGTCCGATTTCGCTTATTCGCAATCACGATTCTTACGATGGTTCGCATTACACTCTTCATAGCTTTCTTATCCTGGCAGTTAGGCCTGAATTGGACTTTCTGACCTTTCCACGTTGTCCTGTGGGCTTAACACCCCAACGTTACCATTGACGCATTCCACAGTAGGATTACTCCGAATGGAGGGAGTAGCCGTTAGGCAATTTGTGTTGTAACTTCTTGTCGCACTGCGTACTTTGCGGTGAATTGAATGAACGAAAAAAAACTTTAAATGGCAAGGACTTTCCATTTACCTTTTCAACGGAACTAACCTGGACGACCCTGAATCCGATAATCTGCCTGATATTGAACCCAGCAGCACGTCCATATTCAGCAGCAACAATTTTACCTACAACGACCATGTGACGGTCATTGCCACATTCCCTGACGGCAGCCAGCAGGTCATCATGGAGGTCCGCGTGTGACACTTCTATGCATGCTCTGGATTATGTAACCTGGCGTGTGCAATCTTTTTCTTCTAACCTGACAACTTTTGCAGGTTTCTATCGAACCGGCACAAACACCACCTCCGCCCCCCTCGCCTATCCCCTATCCCATGCCCGGACACATGAGCACAGGAGCATCGGGACCGGGCAGCCGGACAGGGGGTGCTGGGCGGGTGCGGCAGGGGGTGCAGGATGGGGACTGCTTGATAGCGTTATCATGAACTGCTCGATATTGAGGATGAGATATTTATATGGAACAAACATTATTATCAAATAGGTGGAATTGAATGATCTCCAGAAGCAGGTATGAGAAGTTCTTATTAAAAGATGTCAGGGAACTTTCAGACAACGACTTTAGAAAAGTTGTCAAGACGATACATTTTTTCAAAAAAGAGATCTTCAAACAAAAACATGGAAATGTATATGATGTCCTAAGATTTGCTGGTATCTGGAAACAAATGGGGCCTGAAAAAGTCGGGATTTTTTCGGATATTTTAAAGGAACGTGACAAATTCAGCGAAGGAAGGACTTTCTCCTGAAACCTTTATTTACATAACAGGTCTTACGGTGTATGAATTATTCAAAGGCGTTTCTTTTATTAAAGAGAAACAGATTCAACAAGAAGTAGAAGATTTTGTAGAATGTGTGGATATTCTTCAGCTTGATACTGATATAGAGAAAAAAGCTGGCGAAATTTATGCAGACCTCAGAAAAAAAGGTTTACAAATAAGTGATGCCGATATTCTCATTGCAGCTACCGTTTTAGAAAATGATAGTATATTGGTTACCAATAATCATAAGCATTTTAAAAGAATCAGTAACCTCAAAATTGAAAATTGGATTCAATAATAACATTTTTCCATTTAAACCGCAAAACCGTATCAGGTCAAACAGATTCGAAAATTGTTTCTTGAATATAAATTCCATTTAGATGAGGAAGACTATGAAAGATGAGATAAAATATGAACTGGTAATTTACTGGAGTGAAGAAGACGATGCATATATTGCAGAAGTACCGGAACTTCCGGGATGCATGGCAGACGGCAGGACTTATGAAGATGCAATGAAAAATACTCTAATCGTGATCAGGGAATGGATGGAAACCGCACGTGAGCTTGGAAGAGAGATACCGATACCAAAAGGCAGATTAATTTATGCATAAAAGCTGAAAGACAACATTTGGGGATTGAATCCGTCTTAAAAATATAAAAAAAGCATTATTCTAAAAAGCACACCTAAATTATCGTAATCGATATATACTAATAAATGGTTTTGCAGACCATGTAGTGCACAAATCCATTTTTCCTCTTCTCTGCGTCCCTTTGCGAACTCTGCGGTCCGTATTAAATTACCCTCCTGCTACCGGATACATTCACTCACTCCGCCCCCCTCGCCTATCCCCTATCCCACGCCCGGACGCATGAGCACAGGAGCATCGGGGCCGGGCAGCCGGACAGGAGTGCGGGGCGGGTGCGGCAGAGGGGGCAGGATGGGGATGTGCCGGATGTTATGTGGGGAGTGCCGCCATGACAAACAAAATATATTAATTGTTTAATTATATGCGCCCCAAACCGAAGTCAGGAATACAGCCTGAGATGCATCCACCCTGCTCCCGACTCGCCACATCACCCTTGCTCCTTGATTCATGGACAATCCATCCCACCAATACCCCATTTTAAAACAGTGGATTTTGTCACTATGATACCAGAGAGACCGTTCCAATTCGTGTTGGTGAATAGAATAAAACCGCGGATGAATGCAGATTTTCAGGCAGCGTATCCGCGTTCATTTGCGTTCATCCGCGGTTGATTTGAAAGCACCGAGATGCAATGTAACAGCCTCATACCAGAATAACCTTTATATTGTTTTAAATGAAACGGTCTGGTATATGCAAACACGGGCAGAAATCATAATTCACGGCAGGATTCAAAAAGCCGGCTACAGGGATTTTATTGATGAGGCAGCTTTTAACCTGGATCTTACTGGCCAGGTCAAAAATCTTGATGACGGTACAGTGCAGGTCATTTGTGAAGGTGAAAAGGATACCATACAAAAATTGCTGGGAATGGTCAATATAAGCCAGTACCCTATCAGGGTAGAAAAAATTGATGTACGATACAGTGAACCAGCAGGTGACTTCAAAATCTTTGAAATCATCAGGGACGAGGACCTCACCACAGCAACATATGAAAGAATGGACACGGCTGTCAGGTATATGAGGGAAATGAACACTAACCTTGGCCAGAAAATCGATGGGGTAAGTGATAAAATCGATGACATGGATAAAAATATCAGTGCTAAAATCGATGACATGGATAAAAATATCAGTGCTAAAATCGATGACATGGATAAAAATATCAGTGCTAAAATCGATGACATGGATAAAAATATCGGTGATAAGATAGAGGGAGTTGGGGGCAAAATTGACAAACTTGATACAAATCTTGGTAATAAGATTGACAGTCTGGGCGGAAAAATTGATTTGAACAGAGAAGAAATAACACACGAAATTCGCATAATGAGGGGCGAATTAACATCTTATTTTGATGAACGTATTTCAAAAATAGAACACGAGTTAGCTGAAATAAAGGTGAAAGTTTCAGTACTGGAATAACTGCTTCATTAATGTTTTTGATACAGTCCCAATTTTCTCAACTCTCAAATGGCCAATAGACCCACGCTACCTATCGCTTATCTCCTACCCTAAACCAGGACATGAGCACAGACATGCGTGTATAAGTATCCGGGACCGGGCAGCCGGATAATTGCGTGCGAGGGGTGGAATGTGCCGTATATTATGCCGGTGGTGTGGTGCCATGACTGTTTGGATATATTACTCATGTGGTCCGGCAGCTCCAAAGCATTTGAAGTAAAAGAAAAGATGACAAAATAAATCGAATAATACGTGTAAGTAAACCTCAACACCAAAATATTTAGCATCCCTTGTCAACGGCGGTTAAGAATTCCCCATTTTCGGCGGTTTAAAAATCCCCACCCACCAATCATATCACCCGAAGGAAAGCATGTGGAATAATTGCCTTTTTGAATTATTTATCCCGATTAATTGCTCTGTTTATTCCCCCAATCCTCACATTTATTTATCCGCAAATCCATCAGGTATCCATGACAGACATCGTTATCATCGACTACGGCCTGGGCAACCTGCGAAGCGTCACGCGCGGATTGGAACATGCAGGGGCCGAAGTCACCATATCCTCAGACCCGGCAGCCATGCACAGGGCCGACGCCGTGGTACTGCCTGGAGTCGGTGCATTCCAGGATGCCATGCTCAACCTGGCGCCCTTAACGTCCGATGTGCTTGATGTGGCAGCAACCGGGAAACCCATGCTCGGGATATGCCTCGGGATGCAGATGCTGCTCACCCGGTCAGAGGAGGGCGGCATGACCGATGGCCTGGGAATGGTGCCAGGAAACGTTGTCCGGTTCCCGTCATCGGTCGGAAAAGTACCCCACATGGGCTGGAACTCGCTGAATATCAAAAGCGACCACCCGTTGTTCAGGAACATACCCCGGGATACCTATGTCTATTTCGTGCATTCCTACTTTGCAGACTGTGCCCCCGAATATGTACTGGCGTCGTGCGGGTACGGTATAGAGTTCGCAGCCGCAGTTGTCAATAAAGCGGGCAACGTTATGGGCACCCAGTTCCATCCCGAGAAGAGCGGAGAGCAAGGCCTAAAAATGCTCGAGAATTTCGTGGGGATGTGCTGATACATGGATGACGATATCGACCGGTGGTTCCCGTATCCCGAATACCGGCCTAACCAGCGCGAAATGCTGGATAAGGCTGCCGAAATAGCCCGCACGGGCGGTCATGGCGTTTTAATGGTGGATGCACCCACCGGCAGCGGCAAGACCAGCATCCTGTCGGCACTTCTGGCATCACGGGGAGATAATCGCATCGTTGTGGCAGTGCGCACCATAAGCCAGGTATCCATTTACCTGGACGAGATACAGAAGATACGCAAGCACACGAACAAGCGGCCGAAGGTCGCCTACCTTGTGGGCAAGGACAAGACCTGCCTGCTCCGGGACGAACTGGACAGCGTGTACCGGGGATGCGATATCCTGAAGATTATGACCCGGCAACTCCTGGAATCCAGGATGCGCGAGTACATGCAGGCAACAGGTAAGGGGAACGATGCGGTCTATGACCCGTCAAAAGATGATGCACTGCTTGATTCAATAATGGACGAGAGAGGAGGTGAGCGTTCCTGCTGTCCGCATTATTTGCAGGCCAAGGAAGCGTATTTCTTTGACGGGGAGATCAAATTCCGCAGTTCCAAAAAGGCATTGCAAACGGTCCGTGACATCAAAGATACCATAATCTACCCTGAAGAACTGGCAGAGCATTGCGGTAACCTGTGTCCCTATGAAGTGATGGGGGTTTCGGCAGAGGATGCAGACGTGGTCACCCTGAACTATAATCACGTGTTTGATGATGAATACAGGGATGCTATGTACAGCTGGCTGGGGCTGGAACCGGAGAAGACTATCCTGCTCATTGATGAAGCGCATAACCTGGGCGATGCGGTACGGGCGATGATAAGCGATAAACTCACTGAATTCTCTATCAAGAAAGCTATCAAAGAGGTTGAGACATCACGTCGCCTTGCAAAGATAAGTGGTTTGAACCAGAGCCTCGCAGTGGCAGACCAGATATTGCCACGCATACTCACGTTCATGGAAAAAATGGCTCAAAAAGGACAGTCTTCGGAAGAGTGGTTCGACCCGCACATGTTCGCTGATTTTGTGTTCGGTGAAAGCCTGGTGCGGGAGGATGACCGGATGGCTGGTGAGTTGATGAACCTGGCCGATGTTATTGAGAGGCAAAAAGCGAAAGAATCCGAATCCCCTGAGATACATCTTCAAAAAGTGGGTGAATTCCTGTTCATGCTGAACTTTGCAAAGAATGACGAGGCATACATACCCCTGAAATATACTGACGAGCGCACGGTGGGTGAGAATACCTACCATTCCACGACGCTGGAAATTCGCAACATCGACCCCAGCATGCATATCTCAAGCGTGATGGACAATCACCATGCTTCGATCATGATATCAGGGACCCTGTCACCTCCTGAGGCTTACGAATTGTACTATTTTGGCAAGAACGGCCGTGCCACCATCCTGACCCTGCCCAACCAGTTCCCGCCTGAGAACAGGCTGATACTGGTAGCAAGCAAGGCTACCACCCAGAGTTCCCAGAGAACCGATGTTGACAACGTGGCAGAGATACAGCAGCATCTTGATTCCTTTATCAGGGGAGTGCCCGGCAATGTGGTGGTGTATTTTACCTCCTATGGTATGCTGGACAATTACCTGGACTTTTGCACCGGCTCGGCCACTTCCGCAGGCAAGCGCATCTACCAGGAGCCCAGGGAATCCAGGGATGTCCCCGCTATCCTGTCCCAGTTCTTCCAGGCAGGACTGAAAAAGGCCACAAAACCCGGCGTACTGCTGGCGGTGGCCGGCGGCAAGATGAGCGAGGGTATCGATTACCGGGGCGAGTCTTTGAAGGGTTCTACAGTGGTGGGACTGCCCTTGACTGCGTATACCGAGGTACAAAAGAGCGTGAACGATTATTATAAGAACAAGTATGGTACCAGGAACGGGCTGTTCATAGCATATACCCTGCCGGCGATGAACAAGGCACTGCAGGCGCTGGGCAGGGTGCACCGGGCTGCTGAGGAGGAGGGAGTGCTGGTGCTGTGCGATTCCCGGTTTGCGAATAGAGGCGGGATAGGGGTGCGCGAGTACCTGCCTGAATGGATGGATAAGGAAATGAAGGTGTGCAACGGCGGGGAAACAGGGCAATTGATTGCTGACTGGATGAAGAAGCATAAACCTGCACTTGCACCCGCAACCATATCTGCTCACACACCAACACCTGTATCTACCCAATCCCGAACTGAATCGGGTATGACAATAAAAAAGGCAAGGCACGTACAGCAATTAGAACAGCTAAGTCAAAAAAGGCCAGCTTCCGGCGCGGCACAAAAGCACGGTTTCCAGACCGGCGCGCAGGTAGCCGGGAAGTCGAAGGTTCTCTCGATATTGAACAAAATGGCGCGCAGTCACGACACGTTTTACCTGGGTGCTGTCAATAACCATCTTAAAAAGGGCGAACGGGTGGATACCGGGGACTTGAAGGAAATGTTCACGCCAGAAGATTTTGCAGCTCTGGGACTGGAGGCACGATTTATAGCTTCCGTCGGGGATGTGGAGTTACGGCGCACGAACAGTAGATAGTCAATATGAAGAAACAGCTAAAAAAAGGACACACATCATACTAAATCAACATCCGGGTATATATTTATTTGTGCATTCCATGGATGATTTTCTATCGGTATATAGCATGGACGTGTAAGCATATTCGATTGAGTCCTGGGCAACCTGGAGAGGAGTTGACGGGGATTCGAATTGCTCTTGTACAGAAGAAGTTGGGTGGTGGTGGTCTGGTCGGTATGGCACTAATTATGTCATTCTACATAAATCATATATATCGTGAACTCAATGAAGTTGAAATATTATGAAAATTGCTATCCTTGGCGGAACGGGAAGCATTGGTGGCGGCCTGGCGCTCAGATGGGCTCTGGACCATGAGATCATTATCGGTTCCAGAATGTATGAAAAAGCCGAACTGACAGCTGATGAATACCGTAAGGTGCTGAAAGCTGCATCCGATAAGAGCTGCACCATTTCCGGATGCCTGAATGAAGACGCGGTAACAGATGCCGAAGTAATTGTATTGTCCGTACCCTATGAACATGTTGCAT
>JAHYIS010000053.1 GCA_019429385.1 ANME-2 cluster archaeon
TTGGCGATACTTCGTTGTTTCAGGATACGGTAAAACGATGTCTCAGGATATCAGATATTTCGGAGATATTTGTGGTGACCAATGAATCCCAGAAGTTCTTCGTTTTGGGGCAGATGGAAGAGCTGGGTCTGGATTTCCAAAACGAAAATCTGCTCATCGAACCTGAAGGAAGAAATACCCTGCCGGCCATCTATTTCGGGGTAAACGAAATAAAAAAGAGATTCGGTAAATGTGTTGTGGCGGTCTTTTCATCAGACCACATTATGGACATTGAAGCCATGGATGCCATAGCCGGTGCCGAACAACTTGCACTTGGATATATTGTGACCTTTGGGATTGTTCCCAAATCCCCTCATACCGGTTACGGGTATATCAGGCCCGGAGATACCGTTGGAATGGGGTATAAAGTAGCTGAATTCAAGGAAAAGCCAGACCTTGAAGAAGCAAAGCAGTATGTTGAGAATGGATACCTGTGGAATAGCGGGATGTTCCTGCTGGATACTGATGTGTTTTCGTCCGAGGTGGCAAAATATTCCCCGGATGTTTATGAAATGTTCAGAATGAACAGGGATATCAATAAGATATATCAAAATTTGCCTGCAATTTCCATCGATTACGGTATCCTGGAAAAATCTGACCGTGTAGCTGTCGTCAAGCTTGATTGTGCATGGAGTGATGTGGGTAATTTCGATGCTATGTACCACGAGTTCGATAAAGACGGGTCCGGGAATGTGGTATTCGGTTGTGATGATGAGTCTGTGGATTCTACGGGTAATTTGATCCAGTCCTCACAGAACAAGGTGGTCTCGCTGATAGGTGTTGATAATATGGTGGTGGTGGATACTCCGGATGCGCTCCTGGTATGTCCCAGAGACAGGTGCCAGGATGTGAAGGATGTAGTGGGTAAGCTGAAGGAGCAGGATGACGAGAGGGTGTTCCTGCACCGGACCGTGTACAGGCCGTGGGGGTCGTATACGATACTTGAGGACTGGGAGAGGTACAAGATAAAGCGGATACGGGTATTGCAGGGTAAGATCCTGAGCCTCCAGTTGCATTACCACCGCAGCGAGCATTGGGTCGTGGTCACGGGGACGGCGTGCGTTCAGGTGGATGGGAAGCGGTTCTACCTGCGGCAGGGTGAGAGTACGTTCATCAAGCCAGGGATTAAGCACAGGCTGTCCAATCCGGGCAAGTTTGCGCTGGAGATCATTGAGGTGCAGCTGGGTGAGTATGTGGGCGAGGATGATATTGTCAGGTACGATGATGAGTACGGGCGGGAATAGAATAGAATAGAATATTTATCATTTGATATATGGGCTTTATTATCTTCTGTGATAAATCAAAAACAAGAAAATCCTCCCTACTGTCGAATTAACTTGAGACCTTGGATTTTGTACAAGGTGTCCGACAAAATCGGACAAACACAAAGTTATACTTTATGTACAATGAAAAATGAATAATACACCTTGAATGTTAAAAAACGATTTTAATTATATCAGAAATACTTAATACAAATCGGTTTTAACAATATAACAAATGTTTAATACATATCGATTTTAATATGAAACCTAAATATATATTTCCTGAATAGTATTACAATATAACTATGCCAAAAACTGCTCTAATAACAGGAATAACTGGCCAGGATGGCTCTTATCTGACTGAATTCCTCTTAAAAAATGGATATGAAGTACACGGTATCATAAGAAGAGCGAGTACTTTTAATACAGAACGAATTGACCATCTTTATTCAGACCCTCACAAAGAAGAAACAAAGTTATTCCTGCATTATGGAGACCTCTCTGATGCAGGTCAATTGACGAATCTCGTCCATGATATCCAGCCTGATGAGATATACAACCTTGCAGCGCAGAGCCATGTCCGGGTCAGTTTTGACCTGCCTGAATATACGGGGGATATTACTGCTCTTGGAACAACCAGGTTTCTTGAGGCTATCAGGAAGAGCAATGTCGATACAAAATTCTACCAGGCTTCAAGCAGCGAGATGTTCGGGGATTCACCACCACCCCAGAGTGAAAACACCCCATTCAGACCAAGGAGTCCGTATGCAGCAGCGAAGGTGTATTCTTACTGGATGACCGCAAATTACCGTGAAGCATATAATATTTTCGCTTGTAATGGAATTCTTTTTAATCATGAATCTCCCAGGCGGGGAGAAACTTTTGTTACACGGAAGATCACAATGGCACTGGCCAGAATAAAGCTAGGTTTGCAGGATAAACTCTACCTGGGAAATCTTGAAGCCAAACGTGATTGGGGTTTTGCTAAGGACTTTGTAGAAGCAATGTGGTTGATGCTGCAGCAGGATGAACCTGGTGATTATGTCATTGCAACGGGTGAGACACATTCTGTTAAAGAGTTCCTGGATGAGGCTTTCAACTATGCCGGGCTGAACTGGCAGGAGTATGTGGAGATCGACCCACGATATTTCAGACCCACTGAAGTGGATGTCCTTGTTGGTGATACAGTGAAGGCAGAGAAGAAACTGGGATGGAAAGCTAAGGTCGGGTTTAAAGAACTGGTTAGATTGATGGTCGATGCTGACCTTGAGCGGGAAGAACTGCGGCAAAATGGCTATGCTAATTATGAACGGGATGAAAATTATGTCGTACCTTAAGGGTAAGAGGATAACTGTTACGGGTGGTGCGGGATTCTTAGGCAGGTATGTAGTTAAGAAGTTACAGGACAGGGGATGGGGTGATGTATTCATCCCAAGAAGTAAGGACTATGACCTTGTTCATATGGATGATGTGAAGCGTTTATATGCTGATGCTGAACCTGATATTGTTATACATCTTGCTGCTGTGGTTGGTGGCATCGGTGCTAACAGCCTGAATCCGGGGATATTTTTTTATGATAACCTGATGATGGGGGCACAGTTGATGGAACAGGGAAGGGTGCATGGGCTTGATAAGTTCGTGGCAATAGGCACCATCTGCTGCTATCCAAAGTTCACCCCGGTCCCTTTCAAGGAAGAAGACCTGTGGAACGGTTACCCTGAGGAGACAAATGCACCCTATGGCCTGGCCAAGAAGATGCTGCTGGTGCAGTCACAGGCCTACCGGCAGCAGTACGGGTTCAATTCCATATTCCTGCTGCCTGTGAACCTGTATGGTCCGGGTGATAACTTCGACCCCTGCTGTTCCCATGTGATCCCGGCACTTATTAAAAAATGTTTTGATGCAATGGAGAATGGTGAGGATGAGATCGTTGTCTGGGGAACAGGAGAGGCTACACGGGAATTTATCTATGTGGAGGATGCTGCCGAAGGGATTGTACTGGCTACAGAAAAATACAATAACAGCGACCCTGTCAACATCGGAGCTGGATTTGAGATATCTATTAAAGAACTTGTGCACCTGATCGTGGAGTTGACTGGATTTGATGGAACAGTGGTCTGGGATAGGACCAGGCCGGACGGACAACCCAGGCGGTGTCTCGATACTTCAAGGGCAGAGAAAGAGTTCGGGTTCAAGGCTAAATATAAATTCGAAGACGGATTAAAAAATATGATCGAGTGGTATAGAAAAACAAGGCAATAGATTGAATTTATAACACAAAAATGTACGAATAAAGGAACCCTCCATCCACGCAATGACCCTTTTACAATATTTGATGACAATGATATGGATGTGAGATTACATAGTGGAAACCATGAAACATATATTGACCCGGCGCGTGAAAGATCAGGGGTTCAGAAGCTGTTCAGAATGCAGATCAACTGAACTGGAATATTTTGGCAGGGTGTATATTGAAGGCGAGTTGTTCTCATTCCCCTACTGCAGACAATGCGGGCTGGTGCAATGGCATGTGGTGTCTGGTTTCCACCTGACCCTAGAAAAGCTGTATGAAGTGTTTCTTCAGCTGGCCGAAGAACTGGGATTATCCAGGGACGGAATCCTGGCAGGACTTGAACATATCAAGCAGAGAAAAGGTGATGAGGGGTATTCTGATGATGTTGTCATTTTAAGAGAGGTTTTTGAGATTTTATAAACTATTGTGAAAATTGATCAATTGACGTATTTTTGACTATTAATGACTGACGAAAAAAATGAATTCGAACTGGTGATCAGACCGCAAAAAGGCCTGTTCTCAATAGACCTGGCAGAGCTGATGCACTACAGGGAACTGCTGTATTTCCTTACCTGGCGCGAGGTCAAGGTGAGGTACAAACAGACCATTATGGGTGCATCGTGGGCTCTATTGCAGCCGTTGTTCACAATGATAGTGTTCACATTGATCTTCGGCGGTCTGGCAAAGATGCCATCCGAAGGTATTCCCTATCCGGTGTTCTCATATTCGGGACTGCTGCTGTGGATATATTTCTCGAACTCGGTATCCAGTTCAGGGAACAGTCTTGTGGGTAATTCAGCCCTGATATCGAAGATATATTTCCCCAGGTTGTTCATCCCCACCAGTGCATGCCTGTCAGGGCTGGTGGATTATGTGATCGCGCTGGTGATCCTGGTATTTATGATGATATACTACAACCTTCTACCGAATGTCAGCATTATCATGCTTCCCCTGCTTGTGTTTACCACCTTGATCCTGGCATCCGGGATCGGATACTGGCTGTCCTCTATCAGCGTGAAGTACAGGGACGTGCATTTCATTCTGCCCTTCTTCATCCAGCTCTTTATGTTCATATCTCCCGTGATATACCCCACGAATATTGTAGGTGAGAAGTACCAGTGGCTGCTGTATCTGAACCCTATGACCGGACTGATCGATGCACACAGGGCGGTGTTGTTGGGACATATGCCGGTAAACTTTGGGGCGCTGGGGATCTCGATGGTGATATCTGTGCTGATATTCCTGTCAGGGATCATGTACTTAAAAAAGACTGAAAAATATTTTGCTGATCTGATATAATGAAAAACAAAGACCCTATCATCATAGTAAAAAATCTCTCCAAGCAGTACAAGATTGGAGTGGATACCACCGACAAGACCTGTCAGAGAGCGTCACCACCACCCTGCGCCACCCTCGCAAAGATTTGAAAATGAAAAACTTCTTTTTGAAAAAAGTTATTAGCTGTAAAAACAATGGAAAGGAAGGAGGGCCATGCAGACAAGAACCGAAATAATAGCAAAAGGAGACGTTCAGAGGGTAGGATACAGGGATACCGTTGAGCGGGCGGCCCGTAAATTGAAGCTCACAGGCAATGTTTCGAACATTAAACCGTATGATGTCAGGATAATATGCGAAGGGGACAAAACAACTATTGATTCTTTTATAGAGCAGATCAGAATAAAAGAATATCCCATTGATGTGGAACATCTGGATATCAGCTTCCAGGATGCGACTGGCGAATTTGATTATTTTGAGATAATACGCGGCGATATGGCTGAGGAACTGGGAGAACGCCTCGATATTGCCAACGTTAAAATGACGCAAATGATTCAAAAACAGGATATAACGATTGAAAAAATGGATTATGATACATCAATGCTTAAGGATAATAATTCGATGCTTAAGGAAAATACCTCAATACTTAAGGACAACAATTCGGTACTTAAGGAAAATACTTATGTGCTTAAAGAATTCAAACATGAAACGGGTGAAAATTTAAACCGCCTTACAAATAGAATGGAAAAACATGATAATGATGCATGGGAGCGGATTTCTTCACTTACAGTAGAGGTTTCTGAAATAAAAGAGCGGCTTTCTCGTGTAGAATCAGCGATCAGTTAAAATTTATGCACTCCTGCGGAAATGGTTTGCTGCTGGCTGTGCGCCGTTTCCATCGGAATTTCATCTCTAAGTCTGTAAATCGGGAATAAAGCCTTGTATACTTTCGTTCCCGCCGCCCGCACCGACACCTTCCCGACCACCATCATCGAATCCATTTCTTGCTGCACCCCCGTTATCGCAACAGCAGTGGGCGGCATTCCCGAGCAGGTGCAGGACGGTTTCACCGGATATCTCACGCCGCCCGGGGATGTGGAGGCAATGGCGGGGCGGGTTGTGGAGCTGCTTGAGGATGAGGGGTTGAGACTGAGGATGGGGGAGCAGGCGGCTGATGATGCGAGGAAGAGGTTTGATCTGGAGAGGCAGGCGCAGGAATATCTGGATTGGTATGAGAAAATCACACGCGAAATGTTATTGTGTAGCGGCATCCAAAAAATGTTGATAGGGGAAGGGCTTTATAAAAGTAACTTAAATATTGTTATAACGAGGTCAAATAAAGATGGAAGCGCTATCTGTTGATATAGAGAACAAAATAAAAGCGTTAGTGAATGCAGGGTATTATTCAAACGAGATTGAAGTAATAAAAGATGCAGTTTTAAAACTATTTCGGGAGAATGCCGAGCTTAAAATTAGCGCAGCCATTGAACTTTATAAAAAAGAAGAAGTATCATTGAGCAAGGCTGCGGAGATTGCAGGGATGACCACTATCGAATTTAAAGAGATTTTAGGCAAGAGAGGATTTACCAGGGAGATAGAGGCAAGACCTGCTGAAGAAATGGACAAAAAGCTCGGGAAATATTTGTAACATGATATTCGATACCGATATATTAAGCATGCTTGGCAAAACAGGCAGGGCTGATTAGCTGAAAAAATTATTTCCAGACGATGATCTCATTATCACTTTTGAAGTATATAACGAACTGTTAAGAGCAAAAGAAGCAGGTTATGATTTTGTCAATGATATTTTGAAGCAAGGATTCAAGATAATAAATTTGGATTTCGATTTAATTCAAGAATATGAAATAAAAAAAGAAGAATTAAGAAATCTTCATTCAGGCGAATTGACCTCTATCCTTTTATGCAAAAGAGATGGTATGGATTTTGCCACTAACGATAAGAGAGCAAAAAGATTTTGCAACGACAATGGTGTCGATTGGTTAGATATTGTTGATATACTGAGGTTGTGCAATAAAAAAGATATACTTGATAAAAAAGAAATTGAAACCCTGATCAAGGATATTGAAAAATACGAGCGGACAAGAATTACGAAAGCAGACGAAATTTTTAGATAAGTTACGACTATTGAATATTATGACCCATGATCTTCAAGCTGTCCGCACAGACACACTCCCTACCACCATCCCTGAATCCCTCGGAGCATATGGACCCTGAGATATTGCTGGTGGATGAGGTGCTGGCTGTGAAGGATGCGGCTTCGTGAAAGAAAGAGCGGGGAAAGGTCAGTTGATGAAAATGGGGGGCGGGCCAGGTGAAGCGAAAAGGAAACCAGATATGCAATTCATAAGAAACGGATTCATATAGATTTGATGCTCATTATGTATTTTCCATCAAGCGGTTAAATTAAATACTATACAAATAAATGGGTATAATGATGCAGAAATGTTACAACATAATGGTTACAGGTAAAGTGCAAGATATTGGTTTTAGAGCTCTGATAGAGGATATTGCAAGAATTTATGAATTAAGGGGCTTTGCTTTTAATGATATTGACGGTAGCGTTAAAATGGTATGCTGTGGTGAGAATGGAGATATTGATAAATTTCTGGGGGACCTGCAGGCGAGAGGAAGTCAGAAAGGAATATTGATTGACGAAGTTTTAAAAGAAGTAATTCCTTTTCAAATGTATCTGCCTCAAAAATTTCTAAGGTTATATACTGATGAACTTGTAGATATTGGAAGAAAGCTGGATACTGGAAATGAAATATTAAAAGGGATTAAGAACGATACTTCGGCATTAAATGCTGGATTCGATTCTTTTGCAATAGAGCAAAGAGAACATAATCAATGGATGAAGGATTACAATTTACGTCTTGAGAAAATTCTTGGAAAAATTGCTGAAAAATAATTCCATATATTATATATTTTAAAGCCATTGCTCTGAAATGGAACCTGAAATTCAATATGAATTATAACTTTGTTACTGAACTTTAATGTTCAGTTGATGAAGGATGGAAGAAACAGGTTTGTTAATAATTTGTAAAAATCTTAGAGGGCCTTTGCGCTCTTCGCTGTGTAACATTATATAAATAATATATTTTAACAGCCATGGCCGCACTCCACCGGCACAACATCTTCAAAATCAACCCAACACAACTTTAAAATCCGTGTAGCTCATTGTTAATCCGTGTCTAAAAACAATAAATCCAATAAAACCTCAACCTGAAAAAATGTCTCAACCAATAATCGAAGTCAAGAACCTCTCCAAACAGTACAAGATTGGAGTGGACACCACCTACAAAACCCTGTCAGAGAGTGTCACCACCACCCTGCGCCACCCGTTACAAACATTAAAG
>JAHYIS010000054.1 GCA_019429385.1 ANME-2 cluster archaeon
TTAAGTTTATCGTGAGATGAGGCATAATTTTAACGATCAAGGAAGGTAAAAGAAGTATAATTAACAGATTGGTTGATTTCGTTTGCAAAAAATTGAAGAAATCACTAGATTATGGGATAGTGCCATTAATCGCAATCCACAATCTCATTGAATATTTGGGTTAGGGACATCCAGAATATTATTATGGAACTCTTGCAGCAGCCTATCTTATCCGACTATTGGCAGTTACAGAACTATTTGTTGCTATCTTATTGGTAGAATGGCTTATGTATCAGTGGATAAAGATAATTTAAAAATAATTTATAAACACTTTCCTTGCCTTCTCTGCTTCATTTTTTTCGATGTGGTCATATAATTTTTGAGCATCCTTGAAATCCTGGGTCGGGACGTAAATCAATCTTCCCAACCATAAACCACCCACAAAAAAACATCAAATGGGACAGCGCGGATTCGAACCGCGGTCCAAGCGTCCCAAACGCTCGAGGATCGGCCAGGCTGGCCAAGCGCTCGCTGCTGCGTGACCTTGACGATATGGACGAGTATGAGCAGGAATTGCTGGAGGCTATCAATTCGCTGGGTATCGGTCCCATGGGACTGGGCGGCAGGACGACTGCGCTGGCCGTGCATGTGGAAAAAGCACATTGTCATACAGCCTCGCTGCCCGTTGCCGTGAATATCCAGTGCTGGGCCAACCGGCACGCATCTGTGACCCTGGAGGCGGGACATGACTGAATACCACCTAACCACACCTTTGAACAGGGATGATAGTATGGAATTGCGGGCAGGGGATATAGTCTACCTCTCAGGCATCATCTATACAGCAAGAGATGAGGCTCATTTACGAATACTTGAGTTGAACGATGAGGGAAAAGCCCTGCCTTTTAACCTTGAGGGTGCCGCCATTTATCACTGTGGGCCCCTGATGCAGCAAGAAGGTAAGGGATGGCGGGCAGTGGCGGCAGGACCCACCACCAGTGCCAGAATGATTGACATGACACCTGCATTGCTGGATAACTATACTGTCAGGGCCATTATCGGCAAGGATGGCATGAAGGATATTGCCCCGGTCTTGAAGGATAGGTGCGTGTACCTCGCATATACCGGTGGGTGTGCGGCTCTGGCTGTGGATATGATCAAGGATGTGAGGGATGTGCACTGGTTTGACCTGGGGATGCCTGAGGCTGTGTGGGTGCTGGAAGTAGAGGAATTCGGGCCGCTTATTGTGGGAGTGGATGCACTGGGAACTGACCTGTTCGGTGAGGTTATGGACCGCGCAGGGGATTCTTTTACAAGAAAATCCTCCCTGCGGTCGGATTAACTTGAGTACAAAAAGTTATACGTTATGTACAACAAGAAAATCTTCCCTGCGGTCGGATTAACTTGAGTACAAAAAGTTATACGTTATGTACAATTAAAAAAGAATAATCGAAATTAAAACAAGAAAATCCTCCCGTCGGTCGGATTTACTTGAGTACATAATCTTATAGATTATATACAATAAAAAAATGAAACTTACCTATTTTCTCATATTTTTGTGTACCAGCATAAGCCTGTACGCATGGATAAATCCCGACTTGAACCTTGCTTTTAGTTTAATGACCCTGATGAGAGGGAATTATTACACATTAGTTACAGCCATTTTTGTCCATGCGGATTTTCTTCATCTTGCAGGGAATATGGTATTCCTTTACCTGTTCGGTACGTTCCTCGAAGACGAAATAGGACCGCTACGCACAGGAATTGCATTTTTTACAGGAGGAATTCCATGCGTGATCGGTTAAGTGATGAATCGTGATAAATTGCCAATATTTTAGTAAATTATTGACTAAAAACATGATTTGATATTCGGGGCTATAACATGCGATTATTAATATTTGGTGGAAAATCATATGATTATATTCACTCAAAAACGACATGCGTTTAAGGTAAAATCCCTTAACCGATCACCAATGGGAGGAATTCTTACCTTCATAATAAGCATTCCCTTTTATCCAAATTCAAATATGGTGATAGCATCTGCTGCCATATTTACCTTAATGGCTGTAGTATTACTTGTCAGGGAAGCCAGCATTTCAGGCAGGTTCCTTTCACCCATAGGACCCCTGGCAATTTTGTTCTTTATTTTTAATCTGGTTGCAGTTAATTCCATACAATCAGGTAACGTTGCATATATATCACATGCTATAGGCTTTATTACAGGGCTTTTTTTTGGAGCAAACTGGAACAAGGAATGGAAAAAAAGCCTGGTGTTTACCTTTTTATTACTGGTACTTTATGTGATAGTGTATCATTTCCTGGTTGTGATCTATTTTGACTGATCTATTTGGATTTATCCACAACCAGCGTCGATCCCCCGTATGGTACAACTACGACCCGTGCATCCGGACCGTATTGTAATGCAGCAGATTCAAATGCTTCCTGAATACTTATCGCTGGCTTAAAATATGCTTTACTGGCAACCTCAGGCGTCAATTCAGACACCAGGTAAAGTTCGAACTCCTCTGCCAGCTTACCTATCAACGCTGCTTTATGTCCGCCCTGCATGAAGCTCTGGTTGAGCCGCCTTATGGCATCCTGCGGGCCCGATGTAGTATAGAGCCATTGCTCATACATCGTATCACCCAGTCCTTCATTGCACCGGACTACGAGAATGATAGACCCGCCCCGTTTCACTGCAGCCTTAACATGCTCCAGTGCCTTATGGGACTGGAACAGGTTGATATCTTTAGGCCACCGCCCCTGGGATACCACCACTATATCGGCCGTTTCTACCTCCTGTTTGTACATGGCATCTACCATAGCGGCCCCTGCCCTGTGTGCCTTTACTGGATGACCTGCCACCGCACCAACAATGTCCTTGTTCGTGTTCAGTATTACATTCAATATGAAATCCACGCCAACTATTTTTCCTGCTTCTTCCAGGTCTGCCCTCACCGGGCAGTCAGGATTACCGGGGGCTGTTTCCTGCTCGGTCATGAGGGCATGGTTGGTTTCGATGGAGAGGCGGGAACGAACTCCTGGTAGTACCGCCTTTAGCCCGCCGGTATATCCTGCAAAGTAGTGATGTTCGATATTCCCGGTACAGATGACTATGTCCGACTCAGCTACGGGCCTGAACACTTCAACAGGTGTACCGCGACTGGTGGTGCCAAGATTGTCACACTGTTCGATAGTGTGGTCAATGCATTATTATTCTTGATAGATGTCCTGGCCTACTATGCTGCGTTTTTCTTTTTCTGTATGATACCGGTGGATACCCAGGGCAAAGACTATAGTGATGTCCTCTTTTTCCACATTGGCAGCGAGCAGTTTATTGAGAAGCGGGGGCAACATCAACGCTGTCGGGACCGGACGGGTGGTATCGCTGACGATGATGGATACTTTATCTCCCGGCTGGACTATTTTACTCAGGCGCTCCCTGCTGATTGGATTTTGAAGTGCTTTTAGGATGATCGTTTTGGGGTCTGAAGTGATGGGTGTTTCATTTGGATTCACAGATTCCACTGGATGCGTTTTTGGAATATCTAAAGATACTGTGGTTTTTCGAATGGTAGTTGCAGATTCATGGTTATCGATGTTAGATTCGTTTGCAATGATTAGATAGTATTTATCAAATAAATTTTTATATGAAATCCATCAATTCTAAACAATAATCCCTCAAGATAGTGCTGGGAGCGGCAAGCCCTGTTGAAGGCGAGTTCAGGACCCATACTTTACATAAGGAACACGGGTGCCGGTATAGGGTGGACCTGGCCGGCACATATTTCTCAGGCTGTTTGGGAACGGAACGCTAAAGGGTGGCAGATACTGTGAAGACGGGGCAGTGCGTGGTCGACCTGTTCGCAGGTGTTGGGTCGTTCAGCATACTGATTGGCAGGACCGTGCCCGATGCCAGCTTGGTGGCTGTGGACAAAAACCCTGCTGCGGTAGGGCTGCTTAAGGAGAATATATGGATGAACGGGCTTGAGAACGTGAGGGCAGTTGAGGATGATGCCAGGCATGCCGCTGTGAAGCTGGAATATGCGGCGGATCATGGTATTATGAACCTGCCCCAATCAGCCCGGGAGTTTCGGGATTCGGGTATATTGGCGGCAAAGGTCGGAGGAATGGTGCATTTCTATGATATTACGCCTGAGGATGACCTGTATGGGACGTCGTGGGCGCTCATTGAGGAGGCTGCAGCCAGACGACAGAAAAGAAGGGTGAAGTGTGTGGATAGGCGGGTCGTGAGGTCGCATGCGCCGCATCAGTATCATAAGTGTATTGAGTTGAGGGATTAAGGACTGATAACTCCAGCCGGCATGCCACAAACCGCCGTCCGGATGTAGTCATGCTGTTGTGATATCTTGGGCGATGCACGGAGGTTTGTGGTGAGCAGCACAGGAGAGGGTGTGCGCACGACGGCGGTGGGCGATTAAAGCGAGCTGCAGTTAACAGGGGACAAAGGATTGTGAAAGCCTGTGCTAACAAGTAGTATACTATGTGTATTGAATTGTGTGAGAAAAAAAAGTGAAATGAAAGGGGATGTTGTACCCCCTTCATCTCATATATGCCAAGACCAGATTATGTAAAGTTCACTATTTCGATGTTGCCACCTGTAACTTCTACGGGCTTAATTTCTGACATGCATATCACGGAATAATTCCCGGGGGTCACATCAGGGAAATAGTAGAACCCATGCTGGTCAGTTTCTACAGATCCTACATACTCATCTGGATTAGCTGAAGTGTTGTTCAGCTGTAATACAGCACCTTTAATCGGCATGCCTGTAGAACTATTACTCACAACTCCAACTACGGCACCGTAGTATTCACCTGCCATCACATACCATGATGCAGTGGACCTGCTGTGCTGCACTGAATACTCATCCCTCCATTTGAGTACGGCACCAGAGTTCAGAATTTTCAGGCCGTCGCTGGTATATTCCTGCCTGCCTGAGGGATTTAATCTGGTTACTACCTCAAAGGAAAGTATTGCCTGCTCTCCACTGGCCAGTTCGCCTATGTCCCAGTATACCCTTAACTGCGGCATTTGCTTGGCTTTGGCATACACAAAGTCAACCGTACCCTGTGACTCAGTATAGCTGTAATTTCCTGGGGTGGTTATGTTCCAATCAGCATGGTCCAGTTCAGCGCCGAAGCGGTCAACCAGTTGAACATTGCTCATGTTGTATCCTGCAATGTTGGGTACATAGAAAGTAACTGTCCATTTGATCAATTGTTGTACCGGTACCCATGGTGTGGTCAGTGGCTCCCATTCGCCAGAAGACTCGTTGTATACTGAAGCGTTGGTGAACTCCTTGCGGAAATCTCCATGAAGTATTTCGACTTCAGCACTATCCTGACGTACAATGATGTTGGGAAGACTGTTAACCTGGTAGAAGGCTGTTACAGTGTTTTGCAGTGGATTGGGGTCAGTGGGGGCTATTGGCCGGATCTTGTTGACCGTGGCCGATTCTCCTGGCATAAGAACAGCCGGAAAATCGTCTGTGATAGTTCCCATCAACGAATCTGTTACATTTATCCGATCGAGCTGTACATCGCCGGTATTGTTGATTACTATTGTGTATGTAATAGTATCGCCTACATAACCGGCTGTTGGACTGGCTGTCTTGGTAAGTGTCATATTGGGGTGCACCAGGTCGACTTCAACTGAATCGCTGTCTGTGATGTCGTTTGAAAGTGATTCGACGCGGTAGTGTGCCTCAGCAGTATTGTTCAGGGGATCACTGTCGCCTTCCTGTACAATATAATCGTACTCGTAGCTTTGCTGTTCACCAACACCAAGTCCAGTACTGAAGTTGCCTGAGATATCACCGGCATAGGTATCGGTGAAGCTGTAACGTACCAGGGCAACATCGCCTGTGTTGTTCACCGTTACGTTGAACCTGATAGTATCGCCTACCATGGAGATACTGGTATTGGCGGTCTTGGTAACCTCAATAGCAGGATGAACTAGGTCGACAGAATGGTTTGCAGTAGCTGTTACCGATGTGCTCATACCCTGAACTGAATAATTTGCAGTCACTTCATTGTAGAGTGGGTCAGAATCGTTACTTTGTACTTCATATCCTACAATCACTGTAACTGATTGCCCAACATTTAATGTTGCAGGAAAGGGTGAAGATATGTTACCCAGTACGGTGTCATTGACACTGTTGAGAGTGAGGTTTACATTTCCGGTGTTGCTAATATTGAAAGTATAGTTAACAGTATCGCCTACCTTGGAGATGTTATTGTCCGCAGTCTTGGTAATGCTCAAATTCGGTTGTGCAAAGAAATTCCCAAAGTTCATATCACCTTGGAGGTCATGTTGAAGTGTCAAATTCACTCCCCATCCGAAAGGTCCCACATTTTCGTATATTTCCATACTCGATTGGTATAGGGATGTATATGAATAGATTTCTGTTACGTTAATGCCAGTTCCCTGCTGGTGTGTAATTCCACCATAAGGATAGGTCTGCAAATAACCAGACTGGAGTATTTCGTATATAATCCAGGTTCCAGTAGTAAGGTAAGGGAAGTGATATTCACCAAGTCCGTTTGTTAAAACCGATGTAGTAAAATCGATTCCCTCAATATTTCCATATACCTGTATTTCCCAGTTTGAAAGCCTTGGTTCTGAAGGGTCAGGCATTTGATTCATATTTTCATCCAGCCATTTGTATCCACTTATCGAGCCTGGAAGCCCCGTGGGGATAGGGATAGGAACGTCCTTATTGCCACTGAGTGATTCCAGATGGATGTGCCCTGAAGATCCTGGCACGTAACTTGAACCTAATCTCATATCAGTGCTAAAGCCGGACATATTATACAAATATCCGCCCCAGTCATTGGTCGGGGATGCATCATAACCTGGCTGCAATGTGTTGTTCCAGATAAATGAACGTGACTCATGTAACTGCCAGTAGATTACAATCGTATTTGCGGTCTCTGGGATACCAGCATTAAGCAAATCCTGTTTTGTAATTATAAACATGCGTACTGCATCTGTAGGCGTGCCAATACCCCCGTCAAGAGCTCTGTTAATCTGTTCCGGTGGAAGATTCAGAAGGGTAAAACCGGCCCAATTATTATCCAGCGGTGGTGTATTGTCAATATCATTTTGAGCTGCTTCAATCTGTGCACGTGTCGTTAAAAGATATGCATCTCCACCATTATATGGCCAACCCTGTGAATCATTCAAATCGGTTGTGTCTGCCTGGATACCCCGAACAAGGTCAACAAACCTTTTATTTGAATTTGTGAAATCATAGGAGATGTTGATGTATAGATTATCCAGATCTGGATAATCATCCTGGACGTTTGTCAGAACAAGTTTGTACGGTACCCACTCACCTTCAGCCCATGTGTTGCCGAGGTTGCCTCCAGTCCACCCTAAATCGAGTAAACCCCCGCCGCCTTCATTGGCACGGAAACCGTTCAGCGTAATTTGCATTACTGCACTTGCAACGCCTGTAGATAGGAGCATTGCTATTACAAATATTACTAACAATGTCGAAGTTCGTATTTTTATTTTAACATTCATATTAATATTACCTCTTTGATATTATTACATATTTAGTGTCTGGCTTATAGGAATTTATATTAATGTACATCTGAATGAAGGCACTTTTGCCGGTTAACCCCCATTGCCAATATTGATTTAATTTACTCAATACCATTTATACGTGTCGTCTGTATAAATATTTATCAACAGATGAGTGTGATGATGATTATCATAGGTAATCAGAGATTGTCGGAAAAGTCCCGAACTTCTGTTAAATTAATACACTGTCTTCACTACAATTCTCGTTAAACATACTATCGGACAGTATCCCATTAAAAATAAACGCCCACGCAGGCGATTTTTTATTGTATATAATCTATAAGATTATGTATGAAGATTCCCGTTGAAAATGGACCCCATTTTCCCACCAATTTTGACCCACCTTCATATAACATTTCATACTTTTAATAGTTCCTATTTTCCACTCAATCAAACGTTCCAGATTTTTGGGGGGACTGGCCCCCCAAAATCTTCCACTCCGTGAATCAATAATGATTGCCGGTATTATTCTATTTCTTTCCACTTTTAGAATCGTGCTTCTTCAGTCTATAACTCTTACCAGTAAAGTAAAAGACATGTGAATGATGTAACA
>JAHYIS010000055.1 GCA_019429385.1 ANME-2 cluster archaeon
AACCACTGGTCAAGTGTCTGTTGTCCTGCATCAGAAGCCTCTATCAACCGGTTCACGGCCCCCTTCACCCTTACCTCTGAAAAATCATGTTTACGGCAGAGAAAATCAGTTATTTCCGCCTCCTTCGGGGACTTCCAGGATATCTCATAATCCGAAGAGACCTCAGGGTAGAGGAATAGGTCTTTGATTTCCTGCAGGTTCTCAATGCCCACCCCCTTCTCGGCAAGTACGGCCTCAATACCACCATATTGCTTGACCAATTTCAGTGCCGTCTTGGGCCCCACGCGTTTCAGGCCGGTATTGTAGTCAGTACCCACTAAAAGGGCAATATCTATCAACTGTTCCCGTGTGATACCACTGGCATTAAGCCCCTCTGCAAGGTCAATGATCTCAGGTTTCACATCAATATAGATGTTCTTCCGTGGTAGTTTGCGCTTACCGGTAACAGTCAGGTTGCGCACCACCCTGGGTGCGCCAAATAATAGCGAATCATAGTCCTGCGATGCCGCAAAGTCGGCATCCCCAGAAAGTACCATGTGGGCGGCCTGTGCTTCCCCCTCCGACGGTGCCTGCACAACCGGTACCCCCATATATCCCAGCAGGGCTTTTGCATCCTCGACCATGCTCCCTTTCAGGTGTGAAGAAGCCTGGGCATGTACAAAGGCTTTTTCTTCCTCACCTTCGGCAATAGCATCCTGCCAGCGCTGCATGGCCTCATGCCGCGTATTGTTCCTGGCTTTCAGGGTCTGCGCCTTGAAACCGGGAGGTTTGCCGTCAAAGACAAATACTGGTTTGATACCAACCTCTATGAGGTTGGTGGTGCGGTATAAAAAGCCTGACAGGTGTGACGTTACTTCGCCACTGGCATTCTTGAGAGGTGTACCATCCCGCTGCCGGATAATACTTAAGAACTGGTACAGGGTATTATAAGCATCGACGGCCACAACCTTTCCGGCCAAATCGCTTAACTCAGTTTCGTGTTTTTCAAAAATATCGCCCAGTTCCACACCCATGTTCAAAGCTTCCTGCAACATTACACATTAGCAAAATACGTAGCCTCGTCCCTCTGGTCACTGATGGCCTTATACAGGGTTTCCTTGCTAAGACGGTCCGGGTGGTAATATCTCCCACCGGTCCCCTCAGAGATCTCAAATGCAAGTTCTGACCCCTCACTGCTCATATCCACTACGAGCAAGTGGATACCTTCATTGACGATATATTTTATAACTGTTGACAGTTCCCTGCGGATATTGCCTCCGACTTCCAGCGGCACGTTTACCTTGCCGTCAGTTACCAGAACCATTATGGGGATGGTGGACGGGTCCTTCCTTATCTCATTGTGCAGTCCATGTAACCCCATCAGTATACCAGATGCCAGCGGTGTGGTACCGCCAAAGGGGATTGTTTCAAGATACCGTTTTGCACGTTCCACGGAAGATGTAAAAGGCAATACCATCTCACCTTTTCGTCCACTGTAGGTAACAAGCGATACCCTGTCCCTTCGCTGGTAGGCATCTTTCAGGAGCGCTACAATTACGCTACGGGTAATATCGATCTTATCGATCTCATCCATGCTGCCGCTGGTATCCATTACAATGTTTATCAGGGTAGCAATACGTCTGCGGCGGACCTTCTCCCTGTAATCGCTCTTTTTAACCGTGATTCTCCCGCCCTCAGCATGAATGGCTGCTGCCCGAATGGTGGGAGCAATGGCAATATCTGTTACTTCTCCATCCGGGATCCGGGATTTCACATAGCGTCCACGTTTGCCTTTGGTCAATACTTCAGCCCTCCTGCCACTCTTCAGTTGACCGACGGCAAGTTTTTTCTTCCTTCCCCTGGCAAAGTCACTGAGGATTTTCCTGACCATGTTTTCATCAGATTTCTCAACAAGTTCCTTTTCGGGTATTTTTTCTTCAGGTATCATCTCACGTTTTTTGTGGGTGGGGGCCAGATGGACCGGTGCCTTGAATACCGGTGTAAAGCTGATCGGTGCAGAATATGTGGGTGTAATATGTTTTGGCGTGCGATGGTCCACTTTTTTAGGTGGTACTGGATAGGCACGGGTATTTTTAATCGTTTTTATCTCATCCAAAGCCTGTATTTTGGATAGCGTCCTCTGGTCAGTCTCTCCAAAAAGGTCGTAAGGGTCCAGCACAACATGTGACCGGTCGGCAATTATGTATGCATGTACTACTTCACCAGGACGTATCTGGTCGCTATACTTATCCAGCAGTTTTTTGATATTGTCAGTATCGTCCTTATTGAAGTCCTCGATATCGGTCTTTGGGATCCTGATTGCCAGCAGGGGTTTGCCCATATGGAATACCTTGATACCGTAGTCTGGTTTGAGGTTATTCCGCATCCTACCGGCAATGCTATCGTTCATTTATCCACCAGGCGTCTCAACTGTTCGACGCTGAACTCCTCCTCTTCGAACGGTCGCTTCCTCATCCTGTGGGGTAGCACCATCTCGGCAGCTTCCACAATATCCTCGTTGGTGACCCGGTCCCGCCCCTCAAAAGCCGCATTGGTACGGGCGGTTCGTTCGATCATGATATCTGCCCTGTGACCGTCCACATTGAACTCCACGCATATTTCGGCAATGGTCTGCAGGTTATCCCTGGTTGTAACAACGTTGTGCAGCATCTGTTGTGCTTTGACAATACGGGCATGCAGCCGGTCCTGTTCGGTCTGGAACTCTTTCCTGTAAGAGTCAGGGTTATCATTGAACCTGTTGCGTCCCTCGATGATCTCAACTCTCTGTTCAATGTCAGGTATACCCACCACTTCTACCTGAAGAGCTATCCTGTCAAGGAGCTGGGGTCTCAGTTCTCCTTCTTCAGGGTTCATGCTTCCCACAATAATGAAACCGGCGGGATGGCTTACACTTACCCCTTCACGCTCGACGGTATTGATACCCATGGCTGCAGCATCAAGTAAAGCATCAACCACGAAATCGTCCAGCAGGTTGATCTCATCTACATACAGGATGCTGCGATTTGCATCTGCAAGTATCCCTGGCTCATAAGCCCTGATGCCCTGGGTAACTGCTTTCTCAATGTCAAGACTGCCTACTACCCGGTCTTCGGTTGCTCCCACCGGAAGGTCGACCACTCTCATGGGACGTTTTTGGGTGGTAATGCTGCCTTCCTTTTGTCGTATCTGGCATTCCCAGCAGAATTTTTCCTCGTCATGGGGGTCGCAGCTATAGGTGCAGCCGGATACAACTTCAATCTCGGGTAGTATCTCGGCCAATCCACGAACGGCTGTGGATTTGGCTGTTCCTTTCTGGCCCCTGATAAGCACGCCGCCGATAGAAGGATTAATAGCATTCAGTATGAGTGCCCGTTTCATTTTCTCCTGACCCACGATGGCTGTAAAAGGGAACAGGACCCTATGGGTCTTGGTCTCTATCTTAGCTTTCAGTATCTGTTTGGATTCCTCAAGTTCCTCAACAACCGGCACTTCGTGGATATTACCGTGAATTGTATATTTTCCCATTTTCATCACCTCTCTAATAATAGTAATAGTACCTCAGCAATACTGTGGAAAGCAATGCCCCTACCAGACACAGCAATGAAATAATGAACGATGCGAATACTATTTTTACACGTGCCCCACGTTCTTTTATAGAAACAGCATTCAGTTCAAAAATTGACAGTATCATCGTAATGAAAAAGAAAATTGCTGATAATAGAAGAAGTGTTCCTACAACAAGTACAAAGTTAGCTTCAAATGTCAGGTTAGCCTCCGGATTCATAAGACTAATGAGAAAATCTTTACCCTTTACTTCATACGCGGTAGTCATCATCAATACCACATACAGTACACTGCCAACACCCATGAAAGCCGAAGTTATGGCAGTACTTAGTAATGTTACCAGTGTTCCTATGTCAGGAATGTCAAAGTTCATCTTCCATTCTTTATCCATTCATATCACCCGTCCGTCTTCATTGAATTCGTTTTAATAACGTATATATTTATATCTAGAATTACTCTTTTTTCCGACAAATATTTCATGTTTTTTATTAAAACTCGACAAATCAATCGAAAACATTATGAATAAGTATCACCAATTAGTAACTAATGGGGCAATAACGGCATCGTATCCATCCCCTCCGATCCGTCAAGCCCCATCTACTCTTCATATCTTCATTTTACCTTACACTGGTGCCGTTTTTGACTTTTCTTTCAGGATTTAACAGTACTGCACCATTTTCATCGGCAGCCATGATCATCCCATTGGATTCTACACCGAATAATTTGGCAGGTTTCATGTTGGCCAACAATACTACCTGCCTGTCCACTATTTCCCCGGGTTCGTGTGTCTGGGCAATACCTGCAACCACCTGTCTCGGTTCGGGTTCACCGATATCGACCTGAAGTTTCAGCAATTTATCCGAACCACTTATTTTCTCGGCCATGACCACAGTACCAATGCGGATATCCATGGTTTTGAAATCCTCAAATGTTATTTTCTCAACCTGTGTTGTTGCAGAAGGAGCTTTTTCTTCTTTTGCCTTTGCTTCAGCAACCCTTCTGTTCATTATTTTTTCCATCTCCTCGATCTTTTTGTCGTCAATCTTATTGAAAAGTATTTCAGGTTTAGGCAGTGACCTGCCGGATTCCAGTTCTACCAATGCTTCATCATAGGTCATATTGCTGACATCACCCTCCAGGCCCAGTTGTTCCCATGCTTCCTGCATCTTTGCCGGTATCACCGGTTCACATAGCAGTACCAGTGCTTTCGCGATCTGGATGCATTCCTTAACTATCCTGTTGCATGCATTGGGGTCCTGTTTTATCAGGTGCCATGGTTCATTTGACTGGAAATGGGTGTTGCCATAGGAAGAAAGGCCCATTATTATATCAGTGGCCTTTTTGAACTCATATTCGTCCATGGCTTCTATCACATTATGGATGGTCTTACGTATTTCATCAAGGATATCGGGGGAAACCTGTCCTTCGGGTACCACACCAAAATTATTATTGGCAAAATGCAGTGTACGGTACAGGAAATTACCCAGTGAACCAACCAGTTCGTTGTTCACTTTTTCCTGTAATACGGTCCATGAAAAATTTAATTCCTTTGTATGCGAGGTGTAACTGGCAAGGTAATATCGCAGCAGGTCAGGATGGAAGCCGTGGTCAAGGTAGTCTTCATTCACCCACACCACATATCCCCTGCTCTTGCTGAAGGTCTTGTCTTCGATCTTCACCATACCTGAAGCTATCACGGCCCAGGGCAGTGAATAACCTGCACCCTTCAACATGGCGGGCCAGAATATGCAGTGATGGTATGCTATGTCCAGGCCAATGAAGTGAATGATGCGGGAGTCGCCCTGCCATATTTGCTTCCAGTCCAATCCGGCAATGTTGCAATACTCTTCTGTGAACGAGATATAACCGATAGGTGCATCCACCCAGACATATACTACCAGGTTCTCATGCCCGGGAAACCTGACACCCCATTCAAGGTTGCGGGTAATACACCAGTCCTTAAGTTCATTTTGCACCCATTCCCTGGCATAATTACGGGCATTTGTTGTGCCTCCCAGGGTATCCAGGTATTCGAGCAGGAAATCCTTGAATGATGATAACTTGAAAAAGAAATGCTCTTGTTCACGGTATTCTGCCTTGCTCCCACAGACCTTGCAGATAGGGTCACGGATCTCTCCAGGCTCCAGGTGCCTGCCGCATCCCTGGTCGCATTCATCGCCCCTGGCCTGCGATTCACAGTAGGGGCAGGTACCTTCCACATACCTGTCAGGTAAGGACCGCTCGCAGTGGGGGCAGTAGGCAAGGTCTATTTTCTTTGGATATACATACTTATTTTCAATGAGCTTGTTTACTATCTCATTGGTGCGATTATGGTTTGCAGGGTCGTTTGTGCTGCCAAAAATGTCGAACTTTATCCCCAGTTTCTTAAAAACGTCGTTAAAGTGATGGTGATATTGTTCTATGAACTGTTCAGGCGTCGAGCCTGCTTGCTCAGCACTGACCACTATGGGTGTGCCGTGAGTATCTGAACCGCAGACAAAGGTTGTATCCTGGCCCTGTTTGTGCAATGACCTGACAAATATATCTGCAGGGATATATGTGCGCAGGTGTCCGATGTGGCACTTGCCGTTAGCATAAGGCAGTCCACACGTGACCAGCACCGGTTTAGTACTTGGGAAATTTGACATTGAATTGTTATCCTCCAGTATAGTATCAGTATTATAAGGTATAATTAATGTGATATGATACACAGGAATGTATTTTGGCTGTAAAATATGTTTCCCTGCTTGTCGATGGAAACTACAAGAAAATCCCTGCTACCCTCGGATTTACTTGAGCACATAGTATTATACTTTATGTACTAAGATAAAGTAATGAGTCGATGAAGTGCCCGAAGGTACACCGATGCTGACGAAACGAATAATACCCTGTCTGGATGTGACCCTTGATGAGGCGGGAGGCTGCGTGGTCAAGGGCATTGAGTTCGAAGACCTGCGCCGTGCCGGTGACCCGGTAGAGCTTGCAAAGGAGTATAATCGGCAGGGTGCGGATGAATTGGTATTCCTGGACATTACCGCATCCCATGAGGGTCGTGCCACCATGATCGATGTGATAGAGCGCACGGCTGATGAGGTGTTCATCCCGCTGACTGTTGGTGGAGGTATCAATTCGATACAGGATATTAAGACCATTCTGCGCTCGGGTGCTGATAAAGTCTCCATAAATACAGCCGCAGTAAAACGTCCGGCCCTGATAGGTGAATCTGCAAAGATCTTTGGCTCACAGTGTATTTTGACTGCCATTGACTGCCGGCGTAATATGGATATAAGGGATGATAAGGATAAGACCATCATAACGCTGGAGGATGGCACTGCTGCATGGTATGAGGTGGTAATATACGGGGGGCGCACGCCGACCGGTATTGATGCCATCCGTTGGGCCAGGCAGGCAGAGGGGCTGGGTTCGGGCGAGATACTGCTGACCAGCATGGACCGTGACGGTACGTATGACGGGTATGATATTCCCGTTACCATGGCGGTCTCTGATGCGGTGGATATACCGGTGATAGCTTCCGGGGGTGCTTCGGGGCCTGAGCATATGTACGAGGCGTTTGTAGAGGGACATGCTGATGCTGCACTGGCGGCAAGTATCTTTCATTTTGGTGAATATACTGTTGGAAGTGTGAAAGAATATCTGGGTGTGAGAGGGTTGTCTGTCAGGTCGGTACATGTGGCGGATGTGTGAAATTTGAGCTGCAATTCGACAATATGTGTACTCAATTTCGTTTGTCACAATGGAGCCGTTTGCTTGTTTTGGCCAAAAATTGACCACAAAAGATTTAAAAGGGTACACACTTATAGAACATTATAATCCATGTTATGACGGGATTACGAGGGTGATGAAACCACTGGCGGCAATTGTCGAACTTTTTTTGTTTGCAATAATGCAGGTGGAAGGTGACTCCGATAGGACGCTGATGGCGGTCCTATCAGTAACATGCGTTTATCACTCACACAATGAAACCCGCATCCGAGCGGGTGGATATATCCAAAAATGGAGGAAAAGAAATGAATAAGAAAATATCAGCAGTATTAATATCTGCGCTCATGGTGCTGACCATGTTTACAGCTTTGGTGCCTTCTGCATCAGCTGC
>JAHYIS010000056.1 GCA_019429385.1 ANME-2 cluster archaeon
ACAAAAATAGAAAAATATGAGCTCAATCTTTATCAGGATTGAGCCAGGGCATCATTGCCCTTAATTTCTTGCCGACTACTTCAATTGGATGCTCGTTCTCCATGCGCTCCATGGCCTTGAGCACCGGACTGTTTGCTTTACCCTCAAGGACGAACTCCCTGGCAAACTCACCGCTCTGTATCCTGTACAGGGCATCTTCCATAGCAAGTCTTGACTCTTCGTTTATGATCTGCGGACCCACGGTCATACCGCCGTATTCTGCAGTATTTGATACTGAATCCCACATCTTGGCAAGTCCGCCTTCATGGATCAGGTCAACGATAAGTTTCAATTCATGCAACGTCTCGAAATAGGCGATCTCGGGCTGGTACCCTGCATCCACAAGAGTTTCAAATGATGCCTTTATCAAGCTGACCGTACCACCACACAGGTCAACCTGCTCACCGAACAGGTCAGTCTCAGTCTCTTCCAAAAACGTGGTTTCGATAACGCCGGCCCTGGTACAGCCAATACCTCTTGCATAGGCCATTCCAATCTGCCTGGCCTTTCCGGTGGCATCCTGGTGTATTGCCAGCAGACCAGGAACGCCATTGCCTTCGACATACGTCCGCCTGACCAGATGCCCTGGGCTCTTTGGAGCTACCATGAACACATCTACATCGGCGGGTGGAACAATCTGATTATAGTGGATATTAAATCCATGGGAAAAGGACAGTGCGTTCCCTGGTTTAAGATTTGGTGCAATATCATTTTTATATATATCTGTTGCAATCTCGTCAGGAACAAGCATCTGGACAACATCAGCGATTGCTGCTGCTTCTGAGACGGTTTTTACAGTCAATCCATCAGCTTTGGCTTTTGCCCATGACCTGCTGCCTTCCCTGAGTCCTACGATTACATTGAGTCCTGAATCATGCAAATTCTGTGCCTGAGCATGACCCTGGCTTCCATATCCAATTACTGCTATGGTCTTCCCTTTCAGTACGCCGAGGTCGGCATCTGAATCATAATACATCTTTACCATTTATTATCTCTCCTGTACTTGAAATTCATATAATTACATTATTGGCTATAAACATTATGCTAACTTTCCACATTCACGGTCTTTGCACCGCGATTCATGGATATCTTGCCAGTCCGCACTACTTCCACGATACCGAAATTGCGCATAAGCTTCTCGATAGCATCGATCTTGTCCCCGGTTCCGGTTACAGCAACAATCATGGTCTTGACACCAACATCAACTATATGCGCCCTGAAAACGTCCACTATCTGTATAACCTCAGAACGGTTGCCTTTATCCACCTTCACCTTTAACAGGGCAAGTTCACGTTCAATGGCATCGGCAGGGTCGAGGTCACTGACCTTTATTACATCAATGAGCTTGTTCAACTGCTTGGTAACCTGGTCAAGCACACGGTCATCACCTGCCACTACAATAGTCATCCTTGAAATATCAGGATTGTCAGTAATACCTACAGCCAGGCTTTCAATATTGAATCCCCTGCGGCTGAACAGCCCGGATACTCTTGCCAGCACACCCGGTTTATTCTCCACCAGCACAGCAAGTGTATGTTTCATGAATGAACCTCCAGGTCAAGTATTTCATTGATAGCCGCACCAGCCGGGACCATAGGGTACACATTCTCTTCCCGCTCGATAACAAAGTCTATGACAGTCGGCCGGCCGGATTCAACAGCTTCCTTTAATGCAGGTCCAACCTCTTGCGGTTTCGTAACCCTCAAACCCAGCGCACCATAAGCTTCGGCCAATTTGACAAAATCAACACTATTATCAATGCAGGTAAAAGAATACCTCCGGTCAAAGAACAGTTCCTGCCACTGCCGGACCATTCCCAGGAACCCATTATTGAAAATGGCCACGATGACCGGGATTTTGTTCTGTACTACTGTTGCAAGTTCCTGGCTGTTCATCTGGAACGAACCATCACCGGAAATGTCAAATACGACCTTATCTGGTTTTCCCATCTTGACGCCCATGGAGGCCGGGAATCCATAACCCATGGTACCTAAACCCCCGGATGAAATGAAGGTCCTTGGCTCATTATACCTGAAATACTGTGCCGCCCACATCTGGTTCTGTCCTACCTCGGTTACTATAATACTATCCGGGTATAACTCATGTATCTGCTCCATGATATACTGCGGCTTCAAGGTATTATCTTTATGATAATACAGAGGATATTCTTTTTTCCATTTTTCAACCTTCTTGACCCAGGCAGTGGTATTGGTCTTGCCGTTCAGTTCCTCATTGATATATTCCGTAAGCACCTTGAGCACTGACTTTGCATTACCAACGATTGGAATATCCACCCGAACATTCTTACTAATTTCTGCCGGATCAATATCAATATGAACGATCTGTGCATTGGGAGCAAAAGAATCGATCTTGCCCGTTACCCTGTCATCAAACCTGACACCAACTGCTATGAGGACATCGGATTCCTGGATGGCATAATTGGCATATTTTGTACCATGCATGCCTGGCATCCCGACACACAATGGATTATCATCCGGAAATGCACCTTTACCCATGAGCGTGGTTGTCACGGGTGCTTTAATGGTCTGGGCCAGTTCAAGTAGTTCTTTGCTGGCCTCGGAGGCAATTATCCCTCCACCCACATATAATACAGGCTGTTTGGCTTTTGAAATAACTTCTGCAGCTCTTTTTATCTGCCTCTTATGTCCGGTCTTGGTGGGTTTGTATCCCCTGAGCTCAACTGATTCAGGATACTCGAAATCCAGTTCATCAGTGGTAATGTCTTTGGGAATATCGATAAGGACGGGACCGGGCCTGCCAGTTGAGGCGATATGGAAAGCCTCTTTTATGATACGCGGCAAATCGTTGACATCGGTGACCAGGTAGTTATGCTTGGTAATTGGAAGGGTAATGCCGGTAATATTAGCCTCCTGGAAGGCATCGTTCCCTATCATGGAACTTGGTACCTGTCCCGTGATCGCAACCATCGGAATTGAGTCCATGTAAGCAGTAGCAATACCTGTTACCAGGTTTGTGGCACCCGGACCCGAGGTTGCCAGGCACACACCAACCTTCCCTGTGGCACGGGCATACCCGTCTGCTGCATGGGCCGCTGCTTGCTCATGCCTTACAAGGATGTGGTTGATGTCTGCATCGAATAATTCATCATAGATAGGTAGCAATGCACCACCAGGGTACCCGAATATCACTTCCACTTTCTCGGCGTATAGAGATTCGATAAGGGCTTTTGCCCCGGTCATTCTCGTCTTTTTACCCATCTATATTTTCCTCCGAATATTGTCCTTATATACAAGTTATGATGATGTGGCCAAAATAATAATGGGGCCACCATAACCTGTATTGAGGTAGTGGTTTTACTACATTAATGTTGTTATCGTACGTTATTTTATCAGCCTGTTTATACCTTCCAGTACAGCTTCAACCGAAGCCAGAATAATATCTGTCCTGGCACCCCGTGCAGTAATAACTTTACCCTCACGGCTGAGTTTCACTCTGACCTCGACCAGGGCATCAGTACCTCCGGTGATCGAATCAACGTGGTATTCATCCAGCCTGATATCTGCAACTCCTGCTATACCTTTTCGCAAGGCTGCAATGGCCGCATCTACAGGACCATCCCCCACACCAGCCTCAACCACTTCTATCCCGTTAACCCTCAGCTTTATTGAAGCTGTTGGAGTCACTCTATTGCCTGAGACCACAGTAAATTCTTCCAGTTTTACCTTTGCCTCATGACTGATGTTGAGCACAGTTTCTGCTATGGCTTCCAGGTCAGCATCGGTAACATGTTTACCTTTATCTCCGAGCTCTTTCATCCGTGTTACTATCTCATCCAATTGTTCAGTACTGACGTCCAGTCCCAGTTCTTTCAATGCCAGTTCCACAGAACTTCTACCTGCATGTTTGCCCAGTACGATCTTGCGTTCCCGGCCTATATCTTCCGGTTTTATTGGTTCGTATGTTGACGTGTCTGCCAGCAGGCCATGAACATGGATACCGGCCTCATGTGTAAAAGCATTACCGCCCACAATGGCCTTGTTTGGAGCAACCATGATACCGGTTGACCTGCTCACAAGCCGGGAAGTGGTGTAAAGTTCTTTCAGATTTATGCGGGTTTTATAGCCGTATATAGTCTCAAGTCCCATGACCACTTCTTCAAGTGATGTATTCCCTGCCCTTTCACCAATACCGTTTATGGTAACATGGGCCTGTGAGGCTCCACCCCGCAATGCTGCAAGCGTGTTCGCTGTTGCCAACCCGAAATCATTGTGACAGTGAACTGAGATTGGCCGGCCCAGGGTTGATAACTCTTTGAATATTTCAAAAGCTTTCTCAGGTACCAGCAGACCTACCGTATCGCAATAGGTTATCCTGTCCGCACCTGCATCAATCCCTGCATTGTATAGTGATTTCAAAAATCCCATATCTGCACGGGACGCATCCTCGCCGCTGAGTTCCACAATAAGACCATGGTCCTTTGCATACTGCGTGGTATCTACGGCCATCCGGGTTACTGTTTCCCGGTCCTTTTTGAGTTTGGTGCGGATATGCAGGTCAGATACCGGGACCACGAGATGGATGGAATCGACCTCGCACTCAAGCGCAAAATCAATATCCTCCCTGCGTACCCGGCAGTAGCTGCAGATCTCTGCATTCAGTCCTTCCCTTGCCACGGCACGAATAGCATCCCTTTCACCTACCGAAGTTATAGCAGAACCCGCTTCGATAATGTCAACACCCAGGCTATCAAGTTTATGGGAGATTAAAACCTTATCCTCAGTTGAAAGGGATACGCCAGGAGTTTGTTCGCCATCCCGCAGGGTAGTGTCTAAAAATCGGATATCTCTATTGACAAATAAAATGATCCCTTCTTGTCATGTACTATCACCCAATATGGTAGGTGTTCAAATAATGTTAAAATATAAAAAAGTATCGAATATTAAAATGCACGTCAATAACTATTATTTTTGAAAAATGAAAAAAAGGCAGACATTACTGCCTGCCACGTTCTTTGATATTTCTAATGCATTGGAATAACGTCGATGATCGAACCGCCGTTGTTCCTTGATCCCATCACGTTATTTAATGATACCCTGTTCTTTTCACCATAGTTGACAGACTGGGACTGGGGACCCAATATCTGGGCCGACTGGACTCCGGTCATGATGGCCATGACACGTACTCTGCCTTCATATTCCTTATTTATCCTGGCACCCCATATCACATTTGCACGTCCGTCAAGTTCATAGGTGAGTGCTTCAGCTATCTCTTCTGCTTCGGATAGTGTCAGGTCAGGTCCGCCAGTGATATGGACAAGACAGCCTGTTGCTCCCCGGTAATCCACATCAAGTAATGGGTGGTTCAAAGCTGCACGCACTACGGCATCGCCTTTATCCTGGTTCCTTGCCTCACCTACCAGCATAACTGCAACGCCTCCGCAACCCATAATGGTCTTTACATCTGCATAATCCAGGTTTATCAGTGACGGCTGGGTAATCGTCTCGCTGATACCCTTTACGGTTTCTGAGATCAACTGGTCCATGACAGAGAATGCCTGTTCTATGGGAAGATTTGGTACATAGTCCAGCAGCCTGTTATTATCAAGTACAAGTACTGTATCTGCTGCTGACCTTAATTGTTCAAGACCTTCTTCAGCCTTTAATGCCCTTGCACGCTCGACCCTGAAAGGACTTGATACCATACCTACGACAATGGCATCATTCTGCTTGGCAATTTCTGCCACGACAGGTGCGGTGCCTGTTCCGGTGCCGCCGCCCATACCAGCGGTGACAAATACAAGGTCTGCATCCTTCAATACTTCTTCCAAAGTGCTGCGTGCCAGTTCGGCTGCCTTTCTTCCGATTTCAGGATAGCCGCCAGCGCCAAGACCTCTGGTGAGGGATTTTCCTACCAGGATCTTTTTATCAGCCTGTATCATGTCCAGATGCTGTTTGTCTGTGTTTATGGCAATCGTTTCTGCACCATTGACTCCCATATTGTATAGTCTGTTAATGGTGTTATTACCTGCTCCGCCGCAACCTACAATAACGATTTGTGGCTGCCCGAACTCTTCACACATCTCTTCGAGTTTTATGTTTTCCCGAAGGAGTTTTTCTCTTTCGCTGTTCCTTAATGCTTGTTGTACAATAGATTCCATCTATTTTTCATCCCCTCTAATCCTCTATTTTTTAGCTCATGCGCTTGAGGTAGCACCTATCCGTTCCATCAACTGGAGGTTACGGAGTAGTTTATCGCTTCTTTGATCTATCAGGTCTCTTATAGCCGTCCTGATTGCTTCGGATGTGGACGGAAATTCTCCTTGTTCTACCATCACATCGATCATTTTTAATTGCTGCTCGGGGAGCCTTAGTGTTACTCTTTGCATCGGTTTACTCCCAGCGTCAATTCCTGTCAGCCAGCTGTCTGACAGATGTATGACGCATGTCTGCTTTCTGTCTGATGTGTGTCTGACTAAAATATGACGTGTGTATGCTATATGTCTGACGTCAATAATATATATAGTTTACGGCAATTCTTATACCTTTGTCAGAACAATATAGATTCATGCTCTCAATTGGAGTTATCACCCGGGGCAAGTATGGCAGGCGATTACTGGATACGCTCTCGAATAAAACGGATTTTTGTTATTTGTCCACTTCAATACCACAGATATTGCCTGACTTCATTGACGAGCCTGAATCCTTTCTTGATAACCTTTCACTGGATGCAAAGGTACTATCATCTGAACTGGTAATAACATACAGCTTACATCCTGACATCACTCCTGAAATTGTCAGGAGAGCTGCTCTATCAGGGGCAAAAGCTATTATTATCCCGGGAGGCTGGTCGCGTGCGGGAGACCCCGGATTATTAAAAGATATTTCAAAAAAATACGACATCGAAGTAATTGTAGAAGATATCTGCTGTGAGATTGGAAAGAGTGAAAATGTTTCGGTAAATGAATTTGCATCAATACTGGGTCGCCCCAACCTTGAAGTAAAGGTGGAAGCAGGCAAAATAAAATATATAAAGGTAATCAGGGGAGCACCTTGCGGCTCCACATGGTGGATGGCAGAGCAATTACCAGGTGTACCCATCTCGGAAGCACCTGCCAGGGCAGGATTGTTGGTGCAGCAATACCCCTGCCGGGCTGTCAGGGGGACCGGAGGCGGGATACATCGCTCGGCAGAATTGCACAAAAAGGCAATAGAAGACTCAATTGAAGATAAT
>JAHYIS010000057.1 GCA_019429385.1 ANME-2 cluster archaeon
CAAGATCTTCAATTAGATTTCCTATTGTATCCCTGTGGTGGCCTGTTATTCTTTCAATCGATCTGATACCATTTTTCTCAACAAGGTGTTTGCAGATGTTGATTATCTCAGATTTCGAAAGATGTTTGTGATAAAGCGGTGTATTCACGGTTTCAACAAACCAACGACAGCAGTGATTACAATAATATTGTTGATGCCCGGCTCGATTTTTCCCGCGCTTTAGAATATCTTTTCCAGACTCTACAAAAAAATATTTGCATTCTGGATTCTGACATGTAATATCGATTTTACTTCGAGGTCTAGCCATGTAATATCACAAAAATAATAATGAATATTATAGAATATAAATTATGCGGTCTATTCTAGGACACTACCGATTATCCTGATGCATGGGTGCAGTATTTCAACATGAGCGCAAAACGTGCGGATCTGGTATATGGAACCGATTATACCCTGTCATCAGGAGTGACGAATGTCACCTTTACCCTGACCGGAGGTCCGGGTGAAGAAATACAGTTGTATGTTCAAAAGAATTCGCTGGATGTACGGATCGATGTCATTTGATATCCTGTTAAGGAAAAATGAGATGTTCGGTTTACCTGAACATCCCTTCATCTGAATTTTTGAACATACTTGAATCGACTGTACTTTTCAAAGCTTTTTCCAGGTGCCTGTTCCCTACAGGACTATCTTCCAGGATTGCAGCATGCAGGGCGGATTTCAATATTTTCTCAACCAGGTCGCGACCCGAGAACCCTTCGGTTTTTTCAGCCAGCGCCTTTATATTCACATCGTCTTCGAGCTCTACAGGGAACGTGGCAATGTTAGAGTTTAATATCGCTTGCCTCTCCTTTATATCAGGCAGGACAAATTTTATCTCTTCTTCGAACCGGCTGCGAACAGCGGGGTCCAGGGATTCTATCCTGTTCGTGGCAGCAATCGTGCACACTCCTTCCCGTGCCTCAATACCATCCATCTCGGTCAATAGTGAATTGACTATCTCGACCACATCACCCCTGAGTTCCTGGAAACGCCTGTCCAGGGCAATTGCGTCCAGTTCATCAATGAAAATGATGCAGGGCTGAAGGTCTTCTGCCCGGTCATATAACTGGTGTAACTGTCTTGATCCGTCTCCTACGAACTCGCCTATCAACTGTGTGGCCTTGATGGGCAGGATAGGGACGTCTGTGGCATTGGCCAGGGCCTTTGCCAGCATGGTCTTACCGGTACCGGACGGGCCATGGAATAATATGTTCCGGGGTGCCCACTTGCCGAACAGTTCAGGGTCATCAAGGAATTTCATGATGAGCTTACATTTATGCTTTGCACTATCCTGTCCGATCACATCGTCGAACATGACATTATTGGATGGTTCGGGTACAACCTCATCGCTGTCTACATCTTCTAACAAGAATACTGTGGACCTGCCGATAACACTATTCTCAGGTATAACATTCAACACCTTGAATGCAAAATCAGGAAACATCCTGCGGTCGAAGAGATACTCACCGGACTGGACCAATAATCCGTTCCATTGTTCTCGCGCATAGAACTCGAAAACACTATTCTCAAAGACCTCCGGATACTCGTGGAGTGAACTTCTCAGTGGATAACCTGCCGGTTTTAACGATACGAAAAGAGCTCCACTTTCCGTACGTTCCTTTTGTGCTTTGACACTTGTCTTTTTACTAACACGTTGTACTGAACGCAATATTTTTTCCTCGGCCTTCACATTGTCGGATGTGGTATTAATATTATCGCCGGGCTATTTTATCAGTTGTTTCAGCATTATAAAAAATACGTATGCCAGTGCGATTATAATAACAATCTCGACGACATGTGAAGCCAGTTTCATTATGAACGGTGCAATGATGATGGCCAAAACTATTGAGAGCAGTATAAAAATTATATCGCGAATACCGGATTTCATTGAATGTAGTATTATTCCTTGCTGCATAAATATGTAATTACTAAACAAGAAAAAAAGAAAACGTGGGGCTGGTGAGATTTGAACTCACGATCGACGGGTCTCTCCGAACCCTTGAAGAATTCAAGGAGAACACCAAATCAGTGCTCCAACGGCTCTTCACTGACCCGCCCCGTCGGACAGGTCTCAGTAGACCCGTTGCTCATCATTTTATCCGCTGGAGCCCGTCGCCATTCCGGACTAGGCCACAGCCCCGTTACTGTTTATTATAGTAACTCACTTCATAATGTCTACAGTATATTAAAACTTAACGATTACAAGGACAGGTAATCCTGAAACAAAACCAGTCCACGTATGGGGCCCCGCCGGGCTGCATACGTGTGCGGCCCGCTACTGGCCAGAGTAGGAGTAGGAACTCATTCGATAACAGGTTCAGCAAAGACCACAGTACCTGAAATACGCTTTACCCTTGCTTTGACTATTTCCTGTTTGGTTGCACCGGTGATATAAACAATATACTTGTCCACTTTCGCAATACCGTCACCCTTTGAACCCACGCTTTCGATTTTGAACTCGTAGACCTCGCCTTCTTCCAGCGCGTCCCTCTTCTTTTCCATCGTAGCTTTTCTCTTCCTGACCGGCCGGTGAGCACCACAGGCATCACACTTCAGCATCAAGATACGGTCAGACTTCACCAGTTTGGTATCAGGACGGCCGCATTCCGAGCATTTCACATACTCATCAACATAGGACACTATCTGTTCAGCAATAGCCTCGACACTGAACTTTCCCTGGAAAACAGCATGCTGACCGCTGATCTTGGCAGCAGTTCCTAATTCCCTGGTCAGGGCCTTCATCAGGTGGTCAGGGTCCCGATTCAGCACATCTGCTATCTGACTGAAGTTCTCAAGAACAGTAGCCTTCCCTTCCGAGAACGTCTTTGGCTCTGGTATTACGAACCTTTCATCAGTAGTCTTGACATCTGGCATCAATTTATATGCCCGGTCCAGATATGCTTCGTAGTCACCCATTATTTCACATCAATATATAGTACAGCAAACCTTTATTAGTCGACCAGTTTCTGTCCTTCATCCACCACGATCTTTACCGGGGTTGAGAGTTTCATTCCGCACCGCCTGAGTGCGTCTTTAGCGGTCAGGAACCCTTCCTTTGTAGTCGAGATGGTAAAGATCTTCTGACCTTTTCCGACCTTTGCCGAAAGGCCTACCGCTTTACCGAAAGCCTGGCGCATACCCTGGCTGACCCTGTCAGCACCCGCTCCAGTAGCCTGTTTATTCTCTCTTATGACCTGGAATGGATGAACTCTTAGCTTCATGTGGAAGTTTTGCACTCCCACCATCTTGACCAGAAGTCGGTTCGCAGTGATCCTGCCCGCTTCCAGGGCACCGTCACGAAGCTGGCAAGATTCATCAGCTACCAGTGATAACTTTACCGGGAACTCTGCCTTTAGATTTCCCATATCATAATGTACTATTTTATTCCCGGGTACACCACCCATATATTTCCTCTGGGTGTATGACCTTCTGCTGTTGTAATTGCGAAACGTCTTTGCTGGTCTTTTTCCTGCCATGATGAATGTCCTCCGATATAAATCCAAGAGTATGAAATTTAGCAATAATATGCGGTTTCCCTTAATAACCTGACGGCTTATAAGCTTTTGGAGACGTGCAGCATTTTGTGAATCGCAGCTGCCGTAACCTTATTAATACCTGATAACTGTTCCAGTTCGGTAAGAGTGGCCGCCCTTATCCCCTCAACAGAACCAAAATGCCTGATCAGCATTTCTTTACGTTTTTTTCCCACACCAGGTATCTCATCGAGTACCGATGACCTCAGCCGCGAAGCCCTGCGACGGCGATGGTGCGATATGGCGAACCTGTGGGACTCATCCCTGATATGTTTCAGCATGCTAAGACCTGGTGAGTCTGCAGGCAGTATCAACGGAGTATCACGCCCCGGTATATGGATACTTTCAAGCTGCTTTGCCAAACCTATGACCGGTATATCCTGGCCCCATCGCAAAAGTGCACTGGTGGCCGCACCCAACTGTGCGGGCCCGCCATCCACAATAATGAGGTCCGGTACTTCATCCCAGGTATTTTCATTTCCCCCATATTTCTCGTTCTTCTCACCCCCAGCACCACCGGCAATCCTTGCCAGACGGCGGGAAATAACTTCCCCCATCATGGCAGGGTCATCAATACCCTCCACGGTCTTGATATTGAAAATACGATAATGCTTCTTATCAGGGATACCTCCGGTAAACACCACCATGCTACCCACTGCATCAGTGCCTCCAATGTTGGAAATATCAAATGCCTCTACTCGCTGGGGCAGGTCTGCCAGGCCCAGTAGATCTTTCAGTTCAACCAGAGCAGCGTGCCCTGACTTTTCCCTTTTATCATCCTTGAGCAAGCTCATGGTAAGCAGTGACCGGGCGTTCCGGTATGCCATGTCCACCAGTTCTTTCTTGCGTCCCCTGCCAGGCACGGTAATGTCCCGCTTCCCGGCCGACGTGCTCTGCAACCATTCCAGCACGGTATGGTCATCCGGCATTACATTCAGTGAAATATCTGCGGGCAGGGGGGCGTCACTGTAATATTGTGTAAGGAACGCACTCATGACCTCTCCTTCATCTGCGCCCCTGGAATACAACGTGAACTCAGAGCGTCCCACCAGGCTGCCGTCCCTGATATACAGTACCTGCGCTGCAGCGGTCTTATTGGATACAGCCACGGCCACAACATCCCAGTCATCGAACCCGCCCGTGATGTGCTGCCGTGCAGATACCGTATAGTTAAGGGCCTGTACCTGGTCACGAATCACTGCAGCCGATTCGAACTCTTCCCGCACCACATACTGCTGCATCCTTTCATTTAACCTGTATACCAGTTCTTCATTTCTGCCTTCCAGGAACCGAATGGCATTATCCACGTTCATGCGATACTGTTCTTTATCTATCATACCACTGCAGGGAGCATTACATAGATCCATCTGGAAATTGAGACACGCTCTTCCCGAAGTCGTAATCTTCTTTTTACACGGCCTGATCCTGAAGATCTGGTTTATAAGTTTAAGCGTCTCGCGGACTGACCGTGCACTGGTATATGGTCCGAAATACCTGGCACCATCCTGTAATTTTCTGCGTGTGAGAAAAATCCTGGGAAAATCTTCTTCAACCGTTATCTTGATGAACGGATATTGCTTATCATCTTTCAGGCACACATTATAACGGGGCCTGTGTTCCTTGATTAGATTGGACTCCAGGACAAGCGCGTCAAGTTCAGTTGACGTGACAATATATTCAAGGTCCGAAATAGACCTGACCAGTGCCCTTGTTTTCACATCCTTTTCAGTTCTCCCGAAGTACTGGGAAACCCTTTTTTTGAGGGACAGGGCCTTACCCACATAGATGATATTGTCGCTCTTATCTTTAAATAAATAGACTCCGGGCGAATCAGGTAAAAGCACTCGCTTATTCATAACTTCATTCTCTATACAGGAATAACAAAAAACCTCACAGTCAATTATAAGGTTTACTGTTCCTGCATCTCCTTTAGCCATTGTGGAATTTCAGCTTCTTTCATTTCATAAAAAAGCCTGTACTGGCATAATGGTTCCCCACTGTCGAACCTGCAGGAATTTATTTCGCACGTGATCTTTTTACCGATAGCAATATTTGCAATACCCTCGATTTCCCCTTTCATGAACGAGCATGGCCTTATATCCAGTTCTTTGATGCCCGAACAATCCATTGGTTCTGAGAACGTTACCAGATAGCCGTCTTCGAATTTTTCAACTGAATGGATATTTGCAAGCAGTTGTTTCCGGTAATATTTCGGCATTGCTTCTGTAAGCAGTTTTTCTCCATCAACATTATAGAACTGCCTCAATGTGTTTACAAGATGATAGCTGAACCTGACCCCTGCTTTCTGGTAGGTTTCAGAATATATCTCCGGATTTTGCGAGAGTGTGTTCAACATCCTTAACTGGTAAATAAAAATATGCACATAAGACCCGATTTTAGTCTCGATCTGGCTTCCGTTTGACAAAGATTCCAGGATCTTTCTTTGCAATGTACTCTCTATTTCCTGCAAGCTGCCCGGTGGAACATTGACTGTCAGGAAATCTTCAACTTTGTCACTGAATTCAATGTCCTTTACATAGCCGATCTCGTAATTACATAACTGGTCTCCATGAGTTACACAACTGGATTCGTAGGCACCCATGGGTTGATGGAACAATGCAGAAAAGATACCTGCCAGCATCCCGGAAAAGTAAAAACATGAATTGAACCCGACATTGGGCAGGTCCATGCATTCATTACAGCCTCTGACTTCGTATTTTATACGCCTGGCACTATGGTCCAGAGAACGTATTGCACCATATCCCTGCCCCATTTGACGAAAAAGAGGGCCGTAAATATTTCGGTTTAATATCTGCAGTAATTTCATGGCTTTTCCAGGTTCAAGTCTGCTAAAATTTCTGAATATACTCTGGTTCAGCTTTTTATTATCATTATATTCCGAAACATTTTCCGTGGTGCTATTCAAGGTTGAAAGGTATTCTACGCGCACCATATTTGGATTGTAAAAAAGTATGTAGTCAAGACGTTTTTGGGTTTCCACCGTGTTTATATAGTCGCCAAGGTTAGGTCGTGTGCCCGGGAGGTCATTGTCTATAAGGTGAAATATCTTCTCCCAGAGGATCTTTATCGCAGACTTAACGAGATAGCTCATTACCAGTAAATGATTGTTTACAGTTAAAATTGTTTCGTAACTATTCAGCCCTACAAATTATGGCTACTGATACCGAAATGATATTTGGTAGCTTTATGTGAAGAATTTATAGCTAATGTCTTACGATATCGATTTAGAAATTCCTAAGACATTAAAGACGAAAAGCGCAGTGGCTATTGAAAGCGTTTAATAGGCTGAATAGTTACA
>JAHYIS010000058.1 GCA_019429385.1 ANME-2 cluster archaeon
TCGGATATTGACTGGTTAAGGAAGAGTCCTGTGTGTGGGGATTGATGTTTTTAAGAAAATGGTGCTTTTGGGAAAAATGCTGTTTTAGGATTACGAATGTATTGGGGTAACTGATGTTTCCTGATTACTGATGCTCATTCCATATCCGTCTGCTTGGCAACGCAGAATTTACACAAAGCTTCACTGTTATCTTCCTGCTTTTCCCTGACAGGGCAGTAATAATCCTCACCTTTCTTTTCAACAACAAAGCCACCGGGAAATGGTGTGCCCTCGGGGTGCGGAGGGGTGAGAGTAACAAAAATATTGTAAAGCGCGCACATGTGGTACAGTATGGTCATATCAGGATAGTGCTCATCGGTCCGGTCGTCCAGTTTGCTCTGGAAGGTATTGAGGAACTCGGCATATAATTCTCCATCCAGTTTCTGGTTATGGTACGCGTCACCTGAAATTATCGCCTTATAGTTCCCGAAGAGTTGTTCTCCCATCTTTTCCTTGTACAATTTCTTATACCCTGGTGGAAGATACCTGCTTTCCTTCTCCAGTTGTGCCTGTATTTTCATCAGGTCAAAAACAGTGTAACCGGCCAGTTCCTTTTTTAGTTTGGACAGGAGCGTCTGGCTGTCGTGGACTGATTCATGGAGTTCATGGAAATTATCCAGTTTCTTGAACAAACGTTTCGCCATTCTTTCCACCAATCATTCCGGTCCAGTTCAACGATTGCACTTCAATATCTTAACTGTACCATCACGCATGCCCACATAAATCTCATCTGCATTATCAAATATACCATGTTCTATTATACCGGTACAGCCTGACAGTTGCAGCGCCAGTTTACCAGGGTCTGCTATTTCACCAAAATCGACATCCACAACCAGATTTCCGTTATCAGTTATGACTGGACCGTCCTTGCGCACGGCCATGCGTAACAGGGGAATGCCTCCCAGTTCCATGACTTGCCGCCTGACAAGTTCCAGCGCTTTTGGTATAACTTCCAGCGGTACTGGATGGACAAGAGTGTCAACCATTTTCTTCTCATCAACAAGCACCACGAACCGCCTGGAAGAGCAGGCAACGATCTTCTCATTGGTATGTGCAGCACCGCCGCCCTTTATGACAAACAGGTTCGCATCCACCTGGTCAGCCCCGTCAAGAGCAATGTCCGGTACCGGGTCCTGGTCAAGGGACGTTATGGGAATTCCCCATTCAATAGCCAGCATCAGGGATTGATATGACGTGGGAATTCCTCGTATATCCAATCCTTCATCGACCCTGCGCCCCAATGCCTGTATGGCAAAAGCAGTGGTTGAACCGGTACCTAACCCTACTACCATCCCGTCTTCGACCAGGGCTGCGGCAGAATCACCAACTGATTTTTTCTCATTCGTATTTTTATTTTCAGTTCGGTCCATAATTTTCAATTCCTCTTTTCCTGAATTTTCTCATCAGCCTCTGGAACCATCCCGCATCCCTGATTGGCGGCGTATATTCCACCCCTGCAATATTTGCTGCCAGCATAGTCATTGCAATGGATGCAGGAGAATCTGGGATGTGTGTTACCAGAGGGATCATTTTCATGGCAGCTTCGTTCATTTTCGGGTCGTATGGAATAACTGATAATATATCCAGTTCCAGCGTATTCTTAACCATAATCGTTATTTCATCAAGATTCAATGTATCAACGCGGTTCATTACTATACCTTTGATCCTGCATCCAAAAGACTCTACTATAACCTTCATCTTAAGTGTATCTGCTATCGATGCCAAATCAGGAGTAGCAATCAGGATAACATGGTCAATATGGGGAAGCATCAGGAAAATATCTTCGTTCAGCCCGACAGGACCATCAATGAAAATAAATTCGGTCCTGGACTGAAAGTAGTCTATTACTTCAACAAGACCTGCCGGGTCTGCTTCCTGGAATCCTGCAATAGTATCTCCACAGGGAACCACTTCCAGGCCACCGGGTCCAGCATATATCGCCTCACTGATAGATGCTTTCCCTGCTAATACTTCATGTAGTGTGATATGCAAATCCTGAAGACCGAAAACCAGCCCAAGGTTTGCCATTGCCAAATCTGCGTCTATGATTACGGTTTTTTTCCCCATCATAGCTATGGAAGTCGCAACATTTGAAAAAACGGTAGTTTTGCCAACACCACCTTTTCCGGATAACACAAGGCATGTTTCGGATGTCATTATGCTCATCATATCTGAGGGAAACTCTTTTTATATAAAACACCATATGATGTATATAAGGATACATGTTTAGCACGATTGTTGAGGTGATAGTATGGATGATTATGTAGATCAATCAATGGTATTTTTCATGTGCAATGTCTGTGAATTTGAGTTCCAGGCCGACCCGAACTTCATACCTATTGTATGTTCCCAATGTGGAAGTGAAGACACGTATAGAATTTGATAAATTTCCGAAATTATTGTTATGAATAAAACGACATTAAAACTTAGGTCTGACTGTACTAAAAAAAATACGGTTTTTCCTTTTGGCGATACCCGTGGACAGATAAGTCTGGATTTTATTGCCGGGGTTGTCATATTCATGATGACTTTTATTTTCCTTTTCCAGACCCTTACCAATATGTTCGTCCCGTTCCAGACTAATTCTGATGAGGTCAAGTCAGTATCGGACAGAGTAACCAAAACCCTGGTAGAAAGCACCAAAGGTATTGCGAGCAGTCAATCAGATGTAAATGTCATTTCAATTAACAGGGCTGAATATATTAACAGCCTTATGGATAATGCATCCACTTACCGGACAATGCAGGAAGAATGGGGCCTGTACAGTAGTTCGAATATATACACTATCAATATGTCGCTTTACAATACTGATGGTTCATTATACCTGAATGGGACCGGTGGGGTTGTGCTTAATAACGGACCTCAGGTACCACAAAGCACCAATGTTGCGCAAACCATCCGTGTGGTATATGTGGACGCTGATGATACGATAGCAATCCTGCATGTGAGGGTGTGGTAAATGATCTCACCCAGATCCCGTATGCTGCAAAATTGTCATGGACAAATGTATACCCTGGAAGGCGCAGCTTCGGCCATTATGATGATAGTCCTTATTTCGTTCATTGTCCAGGCGTCACCACTGACACCACTGACATCTTCATCATCTAATCAGCAGGTTGAAACACAGATCGAAGTAAGGGCCAATGACCTGATCACCGTACTGGACTATGTACCGGATGGTGATACTTATTCACCGTTGAAACAGGCATTACTTGACTGGGACGGTGGTGAGATTTTTGGTCAGGGTGGTGTCTATATACCCGCTGTAATCACGCTGTGTGATGGCCTGGATGATGTCATACTTGCAGATGGTACGGCCTATAATATGCAAATCTCCTATTTGGACGAAAACAATAATTGGGACACCGTACGAATGATATGGAACGGTTTGCCGTCTGACAATGCAATAATGGTCAGTAAAAAGGTCGTCATTCATGATGAAGATGGCATAAATAGTGAGTCGAATATACCTGACATTTCCAGCGATACTGAATTTTACAATATCCTGGATGTAAGACTTACTCTCTGGAGGATGTGAGGGAGATGCAAAGAACTGGCCCGGATATTCCTGAACCACAGAATGCACAGTTAATATTATTATCAGGATTTATGATTATGCTGGGTACTCTCACGTTCATGATATTGCTCAATAACCTCATCCTCACCGCTAATCTTCCCTCCTCAGGGCTTGATATCTCAAAACAGGATGTAAAAGAATTCAGGAACCTTGCAATTTCTGAAATTGAATATGCTGCACTGGTGACTTTGCAATACGGTACAGACAACAATGTTACCAACGAAACTCTGTTACGGGAATATTTCTTAAATTACACTGATGTCATGGGTGAAACGTTAAGCCAGGTATTTGCAGTAAGGGGAACTTCGGTGAACCTGAAAGTAAATAATGTTTCCTTTACTTCCACACACGGGGAACGTACCATCAAGGTCCAGAAATTCATGACACAGGAGCATAAGTTCCCCAATGCATCTTTGATCATTCCCATGGATAGTAACCAGAATAATACATTACATACATACAAATTCATCTGGAACATTGTAAATAATACCAGTGTTCCGGTGTATACAATATTGCAGGACCCTGTAAATTCAGGGAACATTACAATAGGATCGACGTCAACACCAGGTGCTGTGGACGCTAATATTACCTTCAACAGTTCAGTAAATATCCAAAGATCCCCTGTGACATACGGCAATTATTCTTTCGATGTTGATACTGTGGGTTCCTACCTGATGGGACAGGACATAAATGTCAGTATTGATTTGCCAATTGAAACTTCTGTAAAGGTGGAAGTGTTATATAATAACTTGACAGCGTTATGGGTCCAGAATATCGGATTAACAGGTGGAAAAGCTAATATTACTATCCCGGGCAACATTTTTACATCGCCTTCAACGTACGGTGTGGCACTGCTGGCTTCAGGAGCAATTCAAGATGTAAAACCTCTGGTAGTGTCAGAATATACCATGACTATTCAAACCAATGAAAGCGTGGTTTCGCCGGGAGATACGGTAAAGGTCACGATGAGGACTTATATTAACGGAAATTTGACAAATACATCAGATGATGTTGGTGCAGTATTGCACGATGGTAGTTCCTATTTCAATTTTAATGCAACCCAGGTCAGTACCGGTGTTTATGAAGCTGATATGCTCATGCCCTCCATCGTAGGCAGGTATTCACTTTACGGCGCAATAGCCACCACGAATATAACATTAGGTTTTTCTGAAATCGTGGGCATTGTAGAATATGGCGACATCGATGTAATTGTGGACAGTGATTTTTATCTCAACGTTATCAGTGATGATGTAGCAGTTCCTTCCATGGGTCCGGGGACTATCCAGGTCAGGTATTACTCTGGTGGTCCTTTCATGATAGACGCTAATAACTTCGATGATTCGACACTCCAGTGGATATACAACGAGTCACTCAATTTCAGTCCACCGATAACCATCCATGCATTGAATATGGCAGGTGGCAGAGACCTCCAGTATACTATTGCCATAAATGAGATTCCAAGCGTTGCAGTATATCCCGATACCAGTCCCGAGATCGATACGATCGTAGACTACTATTCTGATATGTTGATACCCTATACACTGTTGAATGATTCTGACATTCTGGCGGGCAGCCTGACCATTGATAATTACAGCATATTACTTACCCATGAGAATATGAGTACTGTGGGCAGCAGCATTACCAGTGCTATACTGAACTGGACAGCTGACGGTGGTGTATTGTATGCTGAATGTCTTGGAGCGGTCACTATGGATGCGGCGATGGAGGCTGTTGATAATAATACCCAGCATCCATGGTTTGGTTTTATTGGCGTTAACGAATCGGATAACAGTACTGTACCCGGAACAATACCAGATGGTCCTTATGTTAGATTGATAAACAGTTCATCAGTGCTTAACTCCACCCCTCCAATGCCACTTTCAGGATTTGTGGAAACGGGAGCAGTATTCAACCAATTGTCCCAGACAAGCAACATAAGTGGTATGTACGGTCCGGTATGGGGACATTCCGGCAGAGGTGTGGCATTTACTTTGAACAATACTACCAGCGCAGTTAATCCTGATACAAATATCATCGGGTATATGGCATATCCCAACGGCAGCCAGGTCTTATTTGACGATGACACAGACGGTGAACTGGAATACCACCTGGCCTATGTGGAAGCTCCGTTTGAGAATGGTAGAGTGGTTTACCTGGCAGGTCATACTATCCAAACACGAGGGACACAGGCAGAACGGATAGCAGGCGAAATATTCTATGCCAGTGTATTCAGGGACCAGGTAATCGTTGATACTCACAATATCAATGTCACCCTTACCTATACTGATGGCATGGCAACGTTTAAAGATACTGTACTGGTAAAAATTTGAGGGAACTACTATGCGAATAATGAATGATGAACAGGCTGTGACGGTAACACTTGAGACCATTCTCCTTTTCACCATAACTGTGATGATGCTTGGTATGGTCATGCTGGCCTTCAACAGCATCAATGACCGGGCCAGTGAGACGGTAATGAATGAGCAGTATGCAAGTATAGGGAATGATGTTGCATCAAAGATCGTGGATATGGATGTGGAAATAAAGGCCAGTCTGTTAGAGGATTCGGTAGTGGAGATACGGAAAGAGCTGAACTTACCACCATTGATCGCCAATAAACCGTATGAGGTTGAGATCACAACAGGTAAAATTACGGTCAGTTCGGCATCCAGTCCTTTTGTTTCTGTAGTTGTTCCTCTGGACCCTGATGTAAATGTGGCTGATGGAAGCAAGGTACACAGCATGGTTGCTGACCATACTCTGATTTATGAACACAACGGACAGATATTATTTGAAAATGGCGGTGTGGACGCTATACCAGATAATACCTGGCCTACAATAAGCATTTTAACTCCAAATAATGGTGCGAAAGTTAGTGATATCGCGACAATCACGGTGCTTGCATTGGATAATGGTGGGATTTCCAGGGTCGAATATTATATTGACGGATATTACCAGACCACCGTTTCAAATGCGCCATATAGCTGGAAGTGGAATACTTATTCCACCTCTGATGGGACCTATACTATAGCAGCTATGGTTTACGACCGTGCCGGTCATTATAATTCTGATACACGCTCTTATACTGTCGATAACGGTGTGGATTCTATGCCACCGACCGGTGAGATTGTGTCACCTCTGAATGGTACCGTTACCGATTATAATCCGCTGCTCATTAAGGCTATTGTCAGGGATAACATAGCCATTGATTTTAGCAGCAT
>JAHYIS010000059.1 GCA_019429385.1 ANME-2 cluster archaeon
GGTTCAGGAAGTTTTGGCAGGTAAGTTTGTGTGGAAATTTCCACAGTATGTCCAATGAGGATGTGTCGAACCATTTCTGCATGGAATTTTCTGATAGTGCTCCATCACATCGACCGATGATGTTTAAGAGGAGATATTCACCAACTGTCAACCCTTCAATTTTCTTTTTGTCGGTGTGTTTGTTTACGGTTTCAATGAAGTTTAGTTCATCTGATATGGAAAGCAAGGCAGCTGTTTTACCATATTGAAATGATTTTAATTTGATGTGAGGTAATTCTGCTGCTTTTTCTTTCAGTTCTACAATCTTTTCTGCGGTTCCAAGGTATTTTTGCCAGACTTGTTTGGGTTTGCCATCAACTCGGGCCATTTCCACAGCATACCAATAGGTATGACCTTTGATGTTCTTTTTCTTTAGTGATACCATATGAATATATTAGGTCATACACATATAAATAGATATCTATAACTATCGATAGCAATAACGTTATTATTGTGATATAAAAAGTTAGGCCATACGCTTATAAAATTGCAGCATAGTCGCATGCTAACGATTTTCAATGAAAATTAGGCATCAATTCGTGTATCTTTGAAAGTCAAGTATGAATGTGTTTCGGGATATCAAGATTTAAGGAGAAAATTATACTTTATATACCACAAAATAAAAATATGACAAAAAAACGTATGAATTTCATTGTTTCCCCTTCCCTTTATTTCCATTTTCATTCACTGAATTATCAATCAATGTTATCTGCGCTTCGCCCAAAAATGCTGCATCATCTACCCTACCCTCCAGATAAAGTGTAACATCTCTTGCGTGGACTATACCCTGGACTTCTGATCTGTTGAACTTTACCATCAAGTCTGGAGCACCGTTCTCATTATTGTCTCCAATACCGAAAGGCTGTGCTTCCGCATGTGTCGTATTATTTAAAATCACTGTGGATATATCTATTAATTCTGGAGAATACCCTGTCACTTCAATAAAACCTGTAATCCAGTTGCCATTACTATTGATATTCAAAGTCTTTGGACTGACATCTACAATTGCCTGAAGTGGTTTTATCGTAAAATTGGCAGATATACTGTTGTAATTGCCTGCATTATCATGTGCTGACACTATGACTTCATGTTCACCCAGCGACAGGTATCTCATATCTACAATATCATCTTTAAGCCATTCGATTCCATCAATTGTGAGTACTGCTGTATCGATGCCCGAAAGACTATCCGTAGCAGTGAAATCCACATTCCATAACTCATCCGAATAAAACTCGGTGTCGTTTGTGAGATTAAGCAATACATTCGGCGGTGTATTGTCAACGGTAACATTGATTGATGTGTTGGCTGAGTTACCGACCACATCTGTGGCTGTGAGCCTGATTGTATGGCTGCCGTTTGAATATCTTGCTATATCCCACATAATTCCTGGATTGCTTGCTGATTTTACATTCTCCTCTTAATTAAAGCCAATGAGACCAGAATCATGAACACAGTAAGTTTCGATAGTCCAGAAATAACTGGAGTCTGTTCTGCTGATGAGGTATTTTCCGGTCCAGCAGCAGAAGTTACCACGGGAGTAGGTTCAGGCGTGGGCCAAGGGGGTGGTGTGGGTCGATCTATTTTGCCGAAATAACCGGGGTCAAATGGTGTCTTGGGATTGGTATCATAGACAAGTCTGTGAAGGTCAGAGCCGTTGGAGCGGGCGACGAAAAGATCATAATTGCCTCCGTCCATGCTGGAAACAAAGGTGACATAGTTGCCGTCGGGGGAATATTCAGGGTCCCAGTGGGCTACCGGGTCGTAGATGTATTCGATATCTGATGTGTTGTCAACGTTTACTTTGGTAATTGTGTTGGAACCGTTATTCAATAAGAGGTATTTGGAATCGGGAGTCCATTTGTATCTACTCCCGATACTGTACCCATAATCTATAAATATTTTTTTGTTATTAGACCCATCTTGATTTATTACATATATTTCAATTCGATCGTTAAAAGTATAGTATGCGATTTTCTTACCATTAGGTGACCATTCTGGTGAACTTGCATTCTCAACGATTTTTTGTAAGTTGGTGCCGTCAGAATTCATAATATAGACATCACTTGCTGTTTTTTTTGCCCCAGAATATAATTTTTTTGCCATTTGGTGAGAACTTTGGCACATGTTCTTCTAAAGATTTTTCATTATAAGTTAGACGATTCATTTTCTGTGTTTCTATATCCATAAGCACAATATCTCTACTACCATTAAAAATATTTATCATAATTATATTTCCATCTGGAGACCATGAGGTGTCAATCCCTGTCCTTATCTTCATCATTTCACTGCCATCAGGCTTTATCATAAATAAACCTTCACTCATAACTCCAGTAGAAGAAAATAAAATTTTTTGTCCATCTGGAGACCAAAAAGGTTGACTCTCACCAGTATCAGGAATATTCCCCACTTCAGCACTGCATGATACTGCCAGTAATAATTGGAAAAAAAGTAACAAAATGAATGGATATTTTTTTTGAAATGTCATGATTTTCCATCTCCTTGGCCTTTATTTGCATTAGTATCTTTATTATGGAGATTATCAATCACTGTTATCTGAGTATACCCTGAAAACGCTGCATAATCCACCCTTCCTTCAATAATGAGAGTAACATTTCCCGCTTGAATTAAATTCTGGACTCCTGATCTGTTGAACTTTATCATCAGGTCTGGAGCACCATTCTCATTATTGTCTCCAATACCGAAAGGCTGTGGTTCCGCATATATCGAATTATTTAAAATCACTGTTGATATATCAATCAATTCTGGTGAATAACCTAGTACTTCAATAAAACCTGTAATCCAGTTGCCTTTGCTGTTTATATTCAAAGTCTTTGGACTGATCCCTACAATTGCTTGAAGTGGTCTTATTGTAAAATTGGCAGATGTAGTATTGTAATTACCTGCATTGTCATATGCTGAAACAATGACTTCATGTTTACCCAGCGACAAATATCTCATATCTACAATAGCACCTTTATTCCATTCGGTTCCATCAATTGTAAATACCGCTGTGTCAATACCGGAAAGACTATCATCCGCCATGAAATCCACCGTCCATAACTCATCCGAATAAAACTCAGTGCCATTTATGAGATTAAACAATACATTCGGTGGTGTATTGTCAACAGTAACATTGATTGATGTGTTGGCTGAGTTACCGACCACATCTGTGGCTGTGAGCCTGGTGGTATGGCTCCCGTCTGAATATCTTGCTATATTCCACATAATTCCTTGATTATTGCTGATTTTACTTTCTCCTCTTAATTGAAGCTAATGACACCAGAATCACGAACACAGCAAGTGCCGAGAATCCCGGAATAGATGAAGTCTGTTCTGCTGCGGAGATATTTGCAGGCTCAGCAGTAGAAGTTACCACGGGATTAGGTTCAGGCGTGGGCCATGGGGGCGGTGTGGGTCGATCTATTTTGCCGAAATAACCGGGGTCGAATGGTGTCTTGGGGTTGGTATCATAGACAAGTCTGTGAAGGTCAGAGCCGTTGGAGCGGGCAACGAAGAGATCATAATCTCCACCATCTCTATTGGAGATAAATGTTATATAATTACCATCCGGTGAGTATTCTGGATTTAAGGGAGCGACAGGGTCATAAATATATCCAATATCTGATGCATTGTCAATATTTACTTTGGTAATGATGGTGGAGCCGTTATTCAGCAAAAGGTAGTTTGAATCAGCAGTCCATCTATATTTACCTCCAATGAGGTACTTGTAATCAATAAATATTTTTTCCTTGTTGGTTCCATCAATATTTATTATCCAAATTTCAATCAGGTCTTCGAAAGTATAATATGCTATTTTCTTGCTATCGGGCGACCATTTTGGAGATGCTGCAGAATCCACTAGTTTCTTTAGCTCAGTGCCATCAGAATTCATAATATAAATATAATTATCATATGACTTGAAAACAATTTTGGTACCATCGGCAGAAAATTTAGCCATGCTTTTTTTCGCACCACCATAAGTCAATCGTGTTATATTTTGTGTTTTAATGTCCAATAGAGCAATTTCAGTGTTCCCCGTGCTTAAATCTGAACCATTAAAAAAAGTCATTGTAAATATAACTTTTGTATTATCAGGCGACCACGATGCGTATTCTCCCCCCCCTATTTTCTGTAGATCACTACCATCTGGCTTTACTATAAATATGCCATCATTCATAACACCATACGAATGAAATAAGATCCATTGTCCATCCGGGGACCATGATAGGGCGACCTCTTTAGTGTCTGGAATGTTCCCGATTTCAGCACAACTTATCGGTACAAGAAATAAAAAAATCATTACTATAAATATTTTTTTATACACTGTCATTATTTTCCATTCCTTTAGTATTCTTTTTGGATTTATCTGAAATTGCACTACCGATCACCCTGATAGTAGTGTTCCCCGAGAATGCGGCATAATCTACTTTGCCGGTAATATGGAGCGTGATATTACCTATTTCTACGACCGTCTGGATTTCCGACCTGTTAAACTTCACCATCAGGTCAGAAACGCCGTTATTGTTATTGTCACCTGTATCGCTTGGTCGAGTTTCTGCGTGTATCGTTTTGTTCAACCTGATGGTGGAAACATTTATCTGCTCAGGGGAATAACCCGGCACTTCAATGAATCCAGTTATCCAGTTACCGCTGCTATTGATATTCAATGTCTTCGGGCTTATTTCTACTATTGCCGGAAGCGGCTTGATTCTGAACATTGCAGATGTAGAATTATAATTGCCTGCCCTGTCGTATGCTGCTGCATTTACTGAATGCTCACCCAGAGACAAATACCTCATATCAACAATATCGCCTTTCTGCAATTGATTACCATCAACAGTTATGGTTGTTGTTTCTATTCCAGAAAGATTGTCAGTCGCAGTGAAATCCGCAGTCCACTTTTCATCTGAATAATATTCGGTACCATTTATGAGGTTGAGCGTTATCTCAGGTGGCGTATTGTCAACTGTCGCTTTTATGGATGTGCTGTTAGTATTATCAACAATATCAGTTGCAGTTAACTTGATCTCATGGATGCCATCCACGTAGCTTGTAGTATCCCATGCAAATATTGATGTGTATGATACTTTGATACCGTCAATCTCAATCGCTACTGCGCCGGAATGTAAATCGGTGGCAATTCCTTGTATCACAACATTTAGATGTACGAACGAGTTATTGTTCGGATAAGTTATCTCAACATGGGGCGGCGTTGTGTCGACCGTAAATGAATGGTTAACTGTTGCTGCGTTTTCCATATTGTCTGCTACCGTTAAGTCAAACGAATACTCACCGTCCTCAAGCGCAGGCGTGTACAACAATGATGATTCCGCCACTAGTGCTTGAGTCGTTACATCTATGCCGTCAACCTTCAATTTGATTGAATTAACATCGACTCCCGTTCCATCATCAATATAATTAGCAGATATGTTGAATCCTTTACCTGCAATACTGTTGTTTGCAGGGTTCACACGGGATATTATCGGCGGTTCATGATCGAGGATTATTGTGAACGTGCCATCAAGGTTCTGCACAACATCAAAGAGGTAATTGCGCTCTTTCCCCGGCAAATTCTTCTGATCGGTTACGCCTGCATAATACCTGTTGCTCTTGTCATCCTCATGGTATATATTGAGGTTGTATTTCATGTCGGAAATGACATTCTCTACCAATGGATATTTCTTGAGAAATTCTTCACTATCTCGGTTGCTGACAGTGAATTTTACCATTTCATAATCGGGTACGAATATCCACTCAACACCACCGAGCATATCTCCCGACACGGTTGCACCGATTATCTGGTTCTCGTAAACACCAGTGGTGTAATTCATGCCGACATGCCTGCCGTCTACAGCGAAAGCGTGGAGGTCATAGTCGGGTAACGTGAGATTCATATCCTGCGCAGAAGATATTGTGCTGATGGCTGACAGGTTGCCAATAGTTGAAATCGAACCACCATTCTGGTTAGAAATGCTGGAATCTACAATTTGGACATTGCCTCCATAACCTTTTGATTTATTTCCTATATTCGCCTCAAGTTTAATTACAACTTCCGCAAATGAATCTGCATAGAATTCTTCGGGTAATAACATTACCATATCGTTTTCACTGCCGTCCTCAAAGACATTTACAACATCATGTCTGATCCCAATCGATGTCGTATTGACCTGATAAATCACTAACATATCAGACTGTGTCGTCTTATTTCCATACAAATATCTGTCCCAAACACCCACATTCTCGCTCCTCACTTCCAGAATGTAACTATACTTATTCATCCCAGGCTGTTTCGGCACATCATAAACCAGCACATCATCGCCGTATTGCATTTGCTCGAGGGCAGGTACCCAGTATGTACCCGTTTTATAGGTTATGTAATATTCAAGCCAGCCCATGAATTCTTTTGTCCAGGAACTCATATGTGAAGGGAAACTTATACCACCTGCATTACCGTCCTGGTCAGTTATAAAACATCCATGGGACATTAAATCCCAGGAATCAAGGTTCCCATTTTCATATCTATCAGGTGCTGAATTTGCATTTTTTCCAAATCTGCCTATTA
>JAHYIS010000060.1 GCA_019429385.1 ANME-2 cluster archaeon
AGCAGGATGTTACTTTTCCCGGACCGTGCCACGTCCAGGATGGCTTCAGAGATCTCATGTGACACCACGGTCTTCTTTATGACCGGTACACCGAACTCGGCCCCGGTGGAGATGGCTTTCTTGAAAATTGGTTCTGAATTCTGGATGAACTGGTCCCCTGTCTCAAGAAAGGTCTGCTGGGGAACACCGATTATGTAGAGTGCAACGATCTCGCTGGCCTGGGCTTTGGCCAGTGCGGCGCCAATGGTAATGAGAGGTTTTACGTTCTTCAGGTTTGAGAGCGCCACTACTACACGATAATTTCCGGGCGCCACCTGGCGGGCGATCTTGCCTTTCTCGACCTTTTCCTTGTTCACTGAATAGCCGAAATAGACCACGAACCCGATGGCGGTCCAGATAATGATGGAATACCAGCCTGCGGGGCTGTAATTGAACATATACAGGGCCAGGAAGAGCTGGGTGATGATGCCAAGGATGGGGATGATGGGGAAAAAGGGCATTTTGTAGCCGTACTCCAGTTCACTGCCGAATTTTTTCCTGATCACGATGACTGCCAGGTTGACCTGCAGGAACAGGAGCAGGAACATGATAGCAGATGCGCTGGCCACGTCCTCTATGGGTAACCCGAGGGCCATTACGATAATAAGAGCGCCTGTTATGAACAGTGCCATGTGGGGTGTACGCCTTACAGGATGCACTTTCTTGAAAATACCGGGAAGATTGTGGTCCCGTCCCATGGCAAAGGAGACCCGGGTGGAGGAGAAGGTGGTGGCGTTGAGCGCTGACATGGTAGACATCAGGCCACCCAGCAACAGCAGGAATGTGCCAAAAGGCATGAACTGGCGGGCAGCTTCAACAAGGCCCAGCTCCTGGTGCTGTCCGAGGAACTGCCAGGTTGGGATGTCGGTCTGCATTGCACCGATGGATACGAATGCCACGAGGAGGTAGATAGGTATTACAATGAGCATGGACAGGAAGATAGCACGGGGGAGATTTTTCTTTGGTTCCCTGACCTCTTCTGCGGTCTGGGCTATGACCTCATACCCTTCAAAAGCGATAAAGGTCAAACCCATAGCCATGAACACGCCGCCGAAGCCGTTGGGCAGGAAGGGGTGAAAATTGCTGAAGAACTCGGGACGGTTGTACATAGCGTAGAGGCCGGATACGATGAAGACACCCAGGATGGCTATTTTCGCAAATCCTATGATATTTGCTATGGCACCGGTCTCGGATGCACCCATGTAGTTGATATAGATGAAAACGAGCGCGATGGCCACGGCCAGGAATTTGACGAGGTGGTCTCCGGTGAGTCCAAACAGGGTTATGTTATAGGTATCAAGCAGCAGACCGAAATATGCCCCAAAACCCAGGGCGTACAGGCTGCCGGCTACCGCATGGGCGAACCAGCTCATCCAGCCGCTGAGGAATCCGTTGATGCCGGGAAGGGAATGTTTCACCCACAGGTACCCGCCACCGGCTTCGGGAATGGCGGAGCTCAGTTCTGCATAGGTCATGGCCGTGAAGGTGGTCACGACACCATTGAGTAAAAAGACGAGGATAAGCGCAGGTCCGGCCTCTCCGGCGGCGATTCCTGTGAGCACGAAGATGCCTGCACCGATCATGGCCCCTACGCCGATCATGGTGGCGCTGAGCACGCCCATCTCCCGGCTGAGTTCTATGCGGTCATTCATTTACCGATATCCTTAATTTCATTGAGTTTTTCTTCTTTTTTAATCTCTTCGGCTTTATGGGTGAACTCAACTTTCAACCTTTCGACCTTTTCGTTTATTTCAGTGGTCACCAGGCTTTTCTTTTCAGGGTCCTTCAGGTTCATTATGAGGGAAAGCTCGATGGTCTTGTCATCTGTTTTTGAGGTGACGACTGCGGCTGATCTCTTGAAATATTTCTTCAGGTTCACGATGGATTCCAGGAGTGCTGTCTCAAAGGCCACCGTATCGATGTCCTTCTTGATGACCACGGGCAGGGTCAGTTCGTACCCTGCGGGCTGGTATTTGGTCCAGATACTTTTAATGAACATCACATTGGGCACGGTCACCAGATTGCCGTCTTCGTCCAGCAGTACGGTATTGAGGTCGGTTATCTCTATGACCTTGCCGCTTAAGCCTTCAATGGAGAGCGTATCCCCTACTTTATACTGGAGGCTCAAAAAGGAGCGGGAGACGAAGTTCTGGAGCACTGGATAGGCTGACAGGAAAAAGCCTATGGCTGCCAGCGCGGTGAGAAGGAGAAGTATGTCTGTGGATACGCCGACCTGGTTGATGGCAAGGATGATACCTACGGCCCAGACGAGCAGGAAAATGTACCTCTGTATGCGGGCGGCCAGGTAGGAGGAGGATGAGTGCAGGGCTGTTGATATCAGGGTCTTTGAGATGTGGGCGATGAGTGCTGTTACCAGGATGATGAGAAGAAATGCTCCTATTTCTATTGCGATTTGGATCAATTGGATTTGATCGGGAAATACCAAATTATACCCTTCCTTTGCTTGAAAGTTCTGCATTATGATAAATGTGATGTGAATAGTGTAAATGGACTACCTGTATCAAAAATGTTTCCTGTTTATTGCGGTATGGTGAGGGTGAAAGATATTTATGATGCAAGGTTCAATATTATAATAAAACGCGGGAGGAAAAACATGAAAAATGGATACATTCTGATGATCTCGATCGTCATTTAATTTTTGTCGGTACACTCTGTACAGGCAGCGGAAAACGAATTCGGTGAAATCCCGGTCTGGTGTAATGGTGAGAAGGCCACGGTGAACGACCTTGATGTGAAGATCGACGAGCCCATCACCATTACGGTCAGGGTGATGTCCAGGATAGACGGTTATGTTGATATGAAGTTGAAAGAACCCTGGACGACCAAATCATTTGAGGTCATTTCAGGTCCCAGCGATACTGGTGAATGGTTCACGGAACCGAAAGTGTATCCGGGCTGGACACAGGAGTATACCTGGATACTCACTCCCAATGGTGAGTGGACACAGGGCCGGACACCCATCCTGGTGGATGTAACCTTTCACAAAGACAGCGATACCAAAATGACACTGGGAATGACCGTCGTCAGTCCCACTATCCTCGATAAGCACTACATTGCACCGGATAAGACCGTCCGGAAAGATGAGGAAGCAGGCGATTTGCCGGTTTCTGTTCCCAATGATGCGCCGGGATTCGGGATTGTGGGGGCGCTGGTGGGAGTTGTGGTTGTGATGTTGAGGAGAACGAAATAACTCCTTTTTTAGCTGTGATGTGGACCCCCTGCTCACCACTGATATTGAGGACGGCAGGAGCCTGAACCAGAGTGGACACCCTTTATCTTAATCCCCCTCCGGACCGGGGCACCATGAATCCCGCGAGTGGCTGCCGCCGGCCAGTGAAGGCTCAACCGGGCCCGGGGTGGAGGGTGCGCTGGGGGGCCTGGTCTGGATGGATAATGTGGAGAGATTGTATGAGATAATGGGGGCAATAAATAGGGTTGTTCCCGGTCAGGTATTAATGGACTATTTCGGAGGGTTCTTTTCGCCCAAGTTCAGTTTCATCAAAATCTTTATCAAAACTGATGATCTCCAATTGATGTTTTTCAGCCAGCATATATTGATATGTATCATCAAAATCGAGATTGAATTTTTCAGCCGTTATGGGTAAATTGGTCAAATCTTCCGGCACTGCTGAGAGTATTTCTATTCCATCGATTACCATATCTTCCAGAAATGATGTGAAGACATCGTATTTCCCAAGCCTGAATAGAATTATGCCAATAGAATGAAGTGAAAGGTCGGTCATATATGTCTTTTCCAAATCTGTTTCCTGAAAAAAACGGATAACGGAATCTGCTTTTCTTGATAGAGAAGACCTTCCAGAAATATGTTGGTATCTATGAGATACATCAGTCTCTCCATTCAAGGGCTTTTTCCTGGAGTTCCAGGGAAGTGTACTGGCTGCGATATTCTTTCAGGCTGCCTATCCACTTCAGTGTGGGCTTTTTCCTTTTCCCGGGAGTTTTCCTGGTGAGCAGAAAGTCTATGAAATCGGCTGCCTCTTTTTGCAGTTCTGGTGGCAGCATATCGATTTTATGCTCTAAAGACCTGGTTGACATGTTCCTCTTTTTACTTTATGTTCTGTATCTTTATAAGGTTTTTAGTTGAAGGTATTGTTCATACTGAATATGCTGTTGGATTTTTACGGAATCTAAGCACCTCTTCTGCCCTCACCGCCGCTGGCCGATGAAGGAGGAGAGGGGCGTGGATGGGGTATGCAACGATGGGGGTGTGGCGTATCTAAAGATTAGCAACGAACTCATAGTATCATTGACAAACTTGAAGAAAAGCATAACGTAAAACCTAAAGAAGTAAAAGAAGTATTGTGTGGAAAACCTAAATTTCGCTTTGTTGAGAAGGGTTTCCATCCAAATGATAATGTATATGCTGCTATGGGCAGGTCTAAAGCAGGCAGGTATCTAATCATTTTCATTATATACAAAAAAGATAACCATATACTCATTGTGTCTGCAAGGGATATGACTGATGGAGAAAGGAAAAGATATGGACAAAAATAGAAGTTCTCTATCAAAGGCAGAGGATTATGACCAGATAGGACAGTTCTGGGATATTCATGAGCTGGCAGACCATTGGGACGAGTCTGGACCGGCAGAGTTCGAAGTTGATATTCAATCCGAAATGATATACTATGCTGTGGAAAATGAACTTTCTGATAAGATCCGGGCATCTGCCAGACGCCATGGTGTCTCACCTGATACCCTTGTGAATTTATGGCTACAGGAGAAATTGCAGGAACAATCTTCTTGATTGGCGTTTTTTGACACGTCGGGATTTTTTTTATTTTCGCATCAGTTATTAACAAATTGTGACATTTTTTTGCTTTCAAATATCACCGGGGCTACATTACAACAGCAGCATTTGATTCCAGCATTCGTACGGCTCTTACCCCATAACTTCGATGAGGGTAAGTGATGCACTCGACCGTCTTTCCGGTATGCGGGTGGGGCGCTGGGTGTATGAGGCAGAACCGAGCGGCAGGGGAATAGCATTCGGGAGAATAGGCATGTCTTCCAGCCTTGAGTGTAGTCGGGGGAAACTATGGATGAGCGGCGCACAATCTATATCATTCTAATTATTGAACATAACCCTAAGTATTTAATAGTTTAAGAAAAAATTACGTAGTATGCAAACTCATGTTGAATCGAACAAGGTATGGCTCTACAAAGACGAATACGATGACATGCTGGAATATATCGATCGATTGACAGAAACGATTAATGTTCTTTCAGATAAGGGTACTATAACTGCAGTCAAACAAGCTCTTAGCAGAATTAATTCCGGTGAATATCTCACAAAAGAAGACTTGGTGTTTGATTGACGTATACTTTGATATTTGATAAAAAATTCAAATCTGATCTAAAAAAACTCGATAAATCTGTAAGGGATCGGATATTAATGAAAGTATTTCAACTTGAAAGATTTCCTGAGCTGGGAAAACATCTTATTGCTATTGATCTTTGGAGTCTGAGAATTGGAAAATATCGAGTATTGTATACAATCAAAATGAATAAGCTTCAAGTTCTAGTATTGACGGTGGGTCACCGTAAAAAAGCTTACGAAAATATGTAGCTTGGGAAAACAGGGGTATGCGGGTGGAACTGCTGGTAGTTACAGCACGGTTGCAGGAGTCCAAACCAGAGCATACACCCGATTTACCCTATCCCCCCTCCGGACCGGGGCACCATGAATCCCGCGAGTGGCTGCCGCCGGCCAGTGAAGGCTCGACCGGGCCCGGGGTGGTGGGTGCGATGGTGGGGGCCGGGTGAGTGATGCAGAAAAGGGCGGCTGGGTAAGGGGAGGCAAGATGTCGCATGGGATAGTGTTTCCGCACCGCAAAGGCAATGTTACCGTATCTTTGCGTTCTTTGCGGTGTAATATTCAAATTAAATTATATTTTTACTGTAATGGCGGCACTCCACCGGCACAACATCTGAATACAACTACCCCACCCCACCATCCAGCGCACCACTCCCGCACCCAGGCACCAGTGCAGGAGGGGGGCAGGAGCCTGAACCAGAGTGGACACCCAATTTAGCGTATCCACTCTCCGGACCGGGGCACCATGAATCCCGCGAGTGGCTGCCGCCGGTCAGTGAAGGCTCGACCGGGCCCTGGGTGGAGCGTGCGATGGTGGGGGCCGGGTGAGTGATGCAGAAACGGGCGGCGGGAAATAGATATGATTTAGGTTTACCGGAAAGTGGATAAATGAACCGCAGATGAACGCAGATAAACGCAGATGAAGGTTAAGATGAATTCTAATTCAAAAGATAAGGCAAAAAATAAAAGATTATCTGATTTTGGCTGGAATATCTGCGTTCATCTGCGGTTTAATCAATTTAATTAAAAATATATTTTTATTGTCATGGCGGCACTCCACCGGCACAACATCTGAAT
>JAHYIS010000061.1 GCA_019429385.1 ANME-2 cluster archaeon
GGTTGAACTTGTCACTGTTGGTCCCTGCAATATTGAAATCCCCTTTATCACCCGGGTCCCAGATGTTATCATGTGTCTGGTTTGTAGGTGTACCCCACAACACACCCCCAACAGAATGAAGGAAACCAGGGGGTGTTCCGGTGATTGGCAAATCCATGAGATTCTTTTCCAATGTCTCCCCGTTAATACTTATCAGTATGCTAATTTCAGATACATCAAAGGATTGCCCGCCCCTGTGCACCAGGACCACTTCCTGATTGGACACATCAGTGCTGATGATCTCTATATCGGCAATCACAGGTTCCTTCAGACTATAACTCCCCACCACTGCATATGCAGCAGCAGAAAAGATAACCACTAAAAAGGTTATCAGGATTATCCCTATAACCGGGGATATCCCGCTATCATTATCCATACTCAAGCCGCCCATTCCTATTCCTGCCTGGAGAACAGGATATCAGTGCTCAAGTCTGTATATTACCATCATTCCACCAGTTATCACCAGAAGGATAAGGATAGAAGCAATTACTTTCCTCCAATTCCATCCATCCCGCCTGGTACCATCAACTTCATCTGTTGAGGCTCCAAAACTGATGGCACGGTCAACGTCCAGACGCACTACCTGTTCCAGTAATCCATCCCCGTTAGAAATCCTGACCGTATAATTAATTTTTGGTTTTAATCCGGTAAAAAAATAGGAATTCCCACCACTACTTGAGGCTATTGTCTTTGACCCCTGTAGTACCTCAATACCAGCATCGTTATCAGAACTCACCCAAAGATTTGCATAATCCTTTACCAGTATTGCCTCGCCGTCCCCATATTTCGGGCGCCCGGGCACATCCAGGATGGAAAGTATAGTAGGAGCCACATCTTCCTGTCCATGGATATCACTTACAACGCCGGGAACAATATTGGAAGAAACAATGAACAGCGGCACGGTTAGTGCCTCAGGTGACCCGTAATCTTCTGACGCATGCCCGCCCCTGGCCGCATCAGATGTCTTGAATGCCATGCCGTGGTCAGCGGTAATAACAAGGGCGGTGTTACTTTCCCATGCAACGGTATACAACGGTTCAAGCTTGTGATCAATCCCTTCAATGGTATCTCGATATCCCTCCACTCCGCGGTAATGTCCGCCACTGTCCACCACACCCACATTAATGGTCAGGATATACCTCATACCAGGGTACTGGTTAGACATCAGTGAAACCATATCAGCGGCTGCATCCAGCTCCCAATCCGAATAAGCAACATAACTGTCAATACCGGTCGTCCCTTCCAGATAAACAGGAAGTTTTCGTTCCCAGTATTCAAGTTCGTCTATTATACCGGCCGGGACCTCATTACCATTGACCTGTACCTTAAGAGTAGGTTCAGTAATGGAATTGTCCTCGCTATAGAGAATGACATCCTGTTCGCCTCGCACACCAGAAGCATCACCTTTGTGCATGAGCGCAATAGAGATGAAATCTTCATCTTCGAGCACGTCATAAATAGTAGCGTCAGCATACGCCACCATTTCGGGTTCAGCCCCCGAATAACCGCTCACTATCACCGAATGGGCAGGCCCGGTCCTGGGATCAGGTACGCTAATGTAAGGCAGCAGCACACCTTTTGCAGCAAGGCTGTCCATAAATGAAACATCCGGAGGGATGATAAGACTCCCATCCAGTGCCGCAGGGACCATGCCGGGGCTCACATATCCTGACCCCATGCCGTCCACTATGAGGAGAACCATGTTTTGGGGAGGATTGGTCTCGCTTACCTTGATAGAGGTCTGTGCTGCTCCCAGAGATGTAAAAAACGACACACATAGAAGTAATACTATCACCAGTTTCAGATGCTTCCCCACGATAACCCTCATATTCACAACCACCTAAAATTCAAGTATATTCAGCAGGTCCTGCATCTTAACGATATTATCATTTTCACCAAGGATAAAGGCTATTACTAAAAAGCGGTCATGCGGGTATGCTATTAATTCACCCATCCGGGCATTGTCAACCATGTAACTACCTTTCATGGCAGGTGCCCTGTTGTACTGGGTCTCTGACAATTCCCATGGAATACCACTTTCGGTATAGGAAAAATTCTCAGGGGTCACTGCATAACCAGCCATCTCCGGTGACCTTTTATCAATCACATTGATAACTACCCTGTGATTACCAGGCTTATCGAACATCATGGTCAGTGTTCCTTCACCGCTATAGTTGGTCTTGTAGTTCCAGTCTCCAGTCAGTTTGTCAGGTATGATACGTTCCATGTCAGCTACACCAAGCGGGGACGGCAATAAACTCATCATTGTGGCAGCTGGTTGTGATGGGGGTGCCAGTAATGGCTTCGGACCATCAGCATTGATGAGGAAATATCCTGAAACGGGGATAAATACTACAATAAAAAGTAAGATGGAAGGTATCAACCTGAAAAGCTTCTTTGTTTTCTTTTTTTTCATCGATATACCTGCAGGGTTTTTCAAAATTATTATAGTTATTTTACTCTTTTAGAGGTATTAATGATTACCCTTTGGCAACCCCGATAGGTTTAACCCTGACCACCTTGCGGGCGACATGCAATTCATGCATTACATTCACCACTTCGCTGCTTGATTTATAGACCTCGGGCGCCTCCTCTGCCAACATGGAAGGATGGGTGGCCAGAACCGTAATACCCTTATCAGCCAGCTGTTTCTCAAGTATTTCACCTCTGAATTTCTGCTTGGCTTCACCCCTGCCCATAACCCTCCCCGCGCCGTGGCAGGCCGAGCCGAAGGTCAGCTCCATTGCCCGCTCTGCCCCGTGCAGGATATAGGACGGTGTACCCATGCTGCCGGGGATGAGCACGGGTTGCCCCACTGACCTGTATGCGGCTGGAACGTCGTGATGTCCAGGCGGGAATGCCCGCGTGGCACCTTTACGGTGGACATAGACCGGTTTTTTTACACCGTCTATCTCATGTTCCTCCAGCTTGGCCACGTTGTGGGCAACGTCATATACCAGGTCCATACCCAGGGATTCGGCATCCCTGCCAAAGAACTTCTCAAACGTCTCCCTGACCCAGTGGGTAATGACCTGCCGGTTCGCCCAGGCATAGTTCGCTCCGGCGGCCATGGCCTTGAAATAATCCTGCCCCTCTCGGCTGTTGGCGGGCGCACATGCCAGCTGTTTGTCAGGTAACTTAATACCGTATTTCCGGGATGCCTGCTCCATAACACGCAGGTAATCAGTGCATATCTGGTGCCCGGCACCACGGGAGCCGCAGTGAATCATGATAGTTATCGTGCCTTCCCTGATGCCGTATGCTCTGGCAATCCCGGGTTCGTATATCTTATCCACTTCCTGTATCTCAAGGAAATGGTTACCGCTGCCCAGCGTCCCGAACTGTGGCTTGCCGCGCTTGTGGGCCCTCTCACTCACTTTTCCCGGGTCTGCCGCATCTATGAACCCGCCGTCTTCGCAGTGTTCGATATCAGCCTCCACACCGTACCCGCTCTCTACCGCCCACCGTGCACCATAGGTAAAGGCGTCGTCCAGTTCGCTGCCCGATACCCTGAGCCTGCTCTTGGAACCCACACCTGAAGGGATGGCATTGAACAGCTCGGTCATCAATCCCTTGATGCGCGGCCTGACCTCTCCAATTTCCAGGTCGGTCCTGATGATACGTACACCGCAATTGATATCGAATCCCACACCGCCCGGTGATATGACACCATCCCGGGCATCAAAGGCTGCCACACCGCCGATGGGGAATCCGTACCCGAAATGGGCATCTGGCATGGCCATGGAATATTTCTGGATGCCGGGAAGCGTGGCCACGTTGGCGGTCTGGCGCAGTGTATCCGTCTCAAGGTCGTCCATGAGTTTCTGAGATACGAAAATCCGGCCAGGTACCCTCATACCTTCCTGGAAGTCCATAGGGACCTCATAGATATTCTCATCCACCTTTCGTACGAAATCCTTTGCCTGCTTCTGTGTCATTATAATATTCCCGTTCGTTTATTTTGATTAATATCTGGTGACAAGGTAATAATGGTTGCCATAGGTCAGGTATCCACGATGACGTGGGCACTGTACCCCCCATCTTCTTTTTCAACTTTCAACTGGTGGTAGGTGACCGCTTTCACTTCAGTCTCAAAATTATGGCGCCCGGTGTCTATGCTCTCTCCCGAGGCACTCCCTTTGAGCATGTATATGCTGCCTGTCTTTTCAATGGAGTCGACCTGAAACCGGCTGAATACGAGCTCATCCACTTCGAACAGGTACAGCAGTTCTGAGAGGTAGTCATACAGCAGGTTCTCAAGTCCTTCAGACTCAAGTTCTATGTCAACTGACCTATCAGGTTCCCGTATAGCGTTATGGACAATGACCCCGAACATAGCCTGGGCAGCCTGCTCAAAGGTCTCTTCCAGGGTGGAACCATGTGCTATGAACATGACATCTGCCGGATGGGGAAGGTATTCAAAACGGGGAGTGTTCATGGTGAAATATACGGTGCAGGGTTACGTATAAGTGACTGTTTACTTATTAGATTTATGAAGAATATATCAAAAAGAATTTATCTTATCAATAATTTCCCTGACCAGTATGGCATCCAACCTTGCACCTACAGAAATTAATTCGTTCACAGTTCTTATACCAACTTCAGGAGTTATTATCCCTATTCGCACTGCATTAAAAACTAAGCCCAGGGTTCCTGTGATTGGAATCGATAATGCATGTGCTCCTTGCCGCGCAGTTCGATCATCCAACACTGCTATCACATCATGCTTTTCATCCAGAAGCTGGTAAGCTTTTGCAATAACATCCACTTCTCCCCTTTTGATGTCTTCACCAATAACTGAAGAGATAATTAAAGCATTTGGGACATCATCAAACGTTTCCAACCAATTATTTAATGCATATTCCAAAGCCAGTGCTTCTGGTGAATGTTTTTGCATAACTTCTTTTACAACTTGTACAGGCGTAATAGATTTTCGTCCTGATAATGCAAGTAATTCCAGCTTTCCTATCTTGCCGAGCAAAATAATTGGAGATGCATTGATTACCAGATATTTCATCCAATACGCTCCAGCGTATCTATATCCTGTAAAAAGTCATCTATGGAGTATTGGTGAGGAATCTTTCGCCTATGCGCTTCATCCATCATTCTCGAAAGACTTTTACCAGCCAGCTCTGCTGCTTTCCATAGTGATATATCCCCTTTCTGATAAAGCTGCAGTGCCTGCTCAATAAGTTCTTCTTCAAGGCCTTCATCAATCACTTTTCTCAATATCTGAGACCTGTTGGTATGCTGAAATCTAGCCAACCAATCCAGTTTTGATACTTCATCTTCTGATAGGCGAGTTGTTACCGTTTCCATGCGTAATACATTTGGTGTAATTGTATATACCCTTAATTGAACGGATTTACAAGGTTAATTGTGTCCAAAGTTGACACCTTTCTATCCTTTTTCAACATACACCGTCTGCGATGGGAAGGCTATCTCCACACCCATCTCTTCCAGCATCTGCATGATGCTCAGGTGGAACTCCTCCCTGACCGTGAGATACTCATCCCATACCGTGGTCCTGGTGAAACAATAGACAAAGATGTTCAGGGCATAGTCACCAAAGTCAGTGAAATGTACCATGGAGAAGTTGTGGTCGAAGCGCTGGTCTTCCTTGATCATCTGCTTTATACCATCCACCACTTCAGTCATCTGGGCAGCAGTTGTGGCGTAAGTCACACCCAGGTTGAACTTTATCCTGCGCTTTGTCATTGCAGAATAATTGATTACCCCGTTCTTGATGAACTGGCTGTTGGGAACCGTAACCTGTGCCTGGTCAAATCGCCTAATGCGGGTTGACCGAAAGCCCACTTCTTCAACCGTACCTTCAAAATCCCCTATCTCTATCCAGTCACCCATATGGAAAGGTTTGTCAGAGAAAATGGTAAAGGAGCCGAACAGGTTACTGACGGTATCCTGGGCAGCCAGTGCGAAGGCCAGGCCACCAATTCCCAGTCCTGCCAGCAGGGAAGCGATGTTATAACCAAAGTTGTTCAGTATGAACAGTATGCCCATTGTTATTACGAAGATGCGCAGGCTTTTTACGATGAGGGGGGCAAGCTGGTCATCCAGTTTGCTCTCGGTCTTTTCTGTAACCATGAAGATAAAATGACCCACCAGATCAATGAGCTTGAACAAATAATATAGCAGGATGAATGAAAGTACCAGAATGTATGCATTCTTGACAATAACTCCAACATCGACAACTCCGATGGTTTCCGGGAGTTGCAGGGTGACTATGGCGAAATAAAAACCATGCAGCAATATCAAATAACCTATAGGAGCTTTTGAAGCGTGAACCAGCAGGTCATCAAATTCGGTACTGGTCTTTTGTGTGAGATGGATTAATTTCTTCTCAACAATATGCAGGAAAATG
>JAHYIS010000062.1 GCA_019429385.1 ANME-2 cluster archaeon
ATATTTGGTAGCTTTATGTGAAGAATTTATAGCTAATGTCTTACGATATCGATTTAGAAATTCCTAAGACATTAAAGACGAAAAGCGCAGTGGCTATTGAAAGCGTTTAATAGGCTGAATAGTTACATTGTTTCTTTGTTCAGAAAAGAGCTTTATGCTTTTGGATATGAGCCTATTATCTTAAGATGGCCTGCCAGATTATTGATACCATCAAGTGCTTCTTTTACATGCTCATCGGTTCTGTGCCCTTCCATATCAATATAGAACAGGTAATCCCCCAGCCCCCGCTTGGAAGGCCTTGATTCAATTTTTGTCAGGTTGATATTACGACTGGCGAATTCACCCAGCAGGTCATACAGGCCACCGGGTCGGTCGTGTCCAAGATGTACTATAATAGATGTCTTGTCATGTCCAGTAGGTTCCGGTGTCTGTTTCCCCAGCACAACGAACCTGGTATAGTTCTCTTTATGGTCCTGGATATTATCTGCAAGGATATCCAGCCCGTAATGTTGGGCAGATTCACGTGAGGCAATGGCAGCCATCTCTGGAAATTCAGATGTGAGCCTGGCTGCGTGGGATGTACTGCCGGTGGTTTGCGTCCTCGCATTCTTGAAATGTGTGCGGATGAACCGGCGACATTGGGCCAGAGCCTGTGGATGGGATAGTATCACTTTCACATCATCCATGCGTCCTTTCGATAGCAGGCAGTGACTTACTGGTACAATGATCTCACCAGTGATAGTTATATCATGCTCTTTGAGAGCATCTAACGTAATGCCGACAGACCCTTCAAGAGAGTTTTCAATGGGTACTATTCCGCATTCCACGCTTCCTTCGAGAACAGATTCTACGACATCTTCCAGGTCATCGAAATACTTGAGCTGAGCATGTATGTCAAGCTGGTTGGCGGCTTTTTGCGAGTATGTCCCTTCCGGTCCAAGAAGTCCTATTAACATATCCTTTACAATTCAGTGTGCTCCCATATAGTTTTTGCAGGGGATAGAAATATATGTGACAAAGTGAATATTAACCTGATGTAATAATTTTAGGGGAAAAAATGAACATACTACAAAAGTTACTTTTTGCGATTGCATTAATAGTCCTGGCAATACTGATGATCCTGCCTCTGTGGTGGGATGCTATGGCGCCTTCGATTTTTGGATTTCCAGCATTTGTCGTTCAGGAGATCAATGCAATCAACGATGGTATACATTGGTGGATAGACCAGATTTTCAAGTAAAGTCATTCTTTCTTGTTGTATATGATCTATAAGATTATGTACTCAAGTTGATCTGACCGCGGGGAGGATTTTCCTGTTCCTTCTGGTTATCAGGTATTGTCTGATAATCAAAAGTTATACATGCAAGTTATTCCATCTAACACCACCTAATCAGATTGAACTTTATCGAGTGACTACATAATGAAACTTGAAAATACATTGATGATGATACCGGGCCCTGTTCCCATAGCACCCAGGGTACAGAGAGCCATGGGCAGACCCATGTTCGGTCATAGAGGGGAGGAATTTGGCGCCATATATGACGAATGCCGTGAGACACTGGCTGAACTGTTCCAGACAAAGAACGAAGTATTTGTGATATCAGGTTCAGGCACTGCCAGTATGGAGGCAGCAATAGGGAACGTTATTGGAAAGGACGATACCATTGTCACCATCGAAAATGGGAAGTTCGGTGAGCGGTTGTGTGATATCGGGGAACGCTATGGTAATGCGGTCAAACTGAAATATGAGTGGGGTACACCCATTGACCTTGAAGCGGTTGAGGAAGCACTTGAGAAGGGTGCCAAGGCCGTAGCATTGGTGCATAACGAGACCAGTGTAGCCATCAAGAACCCGGCAGAGGAAGTAGCTAAACTGGCAAAAAAACACGATGCTCTTTTTATCATGGACGCTATAACCACAGTTGGCGGTGACACCGTGGAAGTTGACAAATGGGGTGTGGATATAGCATTCATGGGTTCCCAGAAGTGTATTGCTGCGCCACCGGGCCTGTCGGCTATCACGGTCAGTGATGCCGCATGGGACGCAATTGTGGAAAAACCACCCTATTATCTTGACCTGAAAGCATACCGCAAATCTGCCTCAAATTCACCTACCCAGACACCTTACACACCCGGTGTACCGCTGATATCTGCCATGTGCGAGGCCCTGAGGATAGTGAAGGAAGAGGGCATGGAGCAGCGCAAGCACAGGCATGCCCAGGGTGCAGCAGCTGTACGGGCGGCAGCGGATGCGATGGGGATCGAACTGTTCCCGAAGATAGACAGGTATCACCGTTATTCCAACACTGTTACCGGAATGAGCATCCCGGAGGGTATAACTGATAAAGAACTGCGCGGCGAGATGATGGATATGGGCATCCAGATATCAGGTGGACAGTCACGGTTGAAAGGGAAAATATTCAGGATAGGCAGTATGGGTAATTTCACTGCCACTGATATGGTCACTACTATCTCCGTACTGGAACTGGTGCTGGCAAAACACGGCCTGGTGGAAAACGTTGGTTCCGGTCTGGAAGCGGCAAGTATAGAACTGGACAAGATTTAACAGAAACAGGTTAGCCTGGAGGTAGATATGGTCACGGTAGGCATTGCTGATACTACATTTGCCAGGTATGATATGGGGGCTGCGGCTATTGATGAACTGCGCAACAACGCCTCTGTGAAGATAAAACGGTACACCGTACCCGGTATCAAGGACCTGCCCGTAGCCTGCAAGAAATTGATAGATGAGCAGAACTGCGACATAGTCATGGCACTGGGTATGCCCGGGGCAGACCCGAAGGACAAGATATGTGCCCATGAGGCATCCCAGGGCATTATACAGGCGCAGTTGATGACCAATATCCATATAATCGAGGTGTTCGTGCATGAGGACGAGGCCCGGGATGACAGGACCCTTGCATGGCTGATGGAGCAGCGCTCACGGGAACATGCCCTTAATGTGGTAAAACTTATGTTCCGTCCCCATGACCTGGAACGCGAAGCCGGGACAGGGCAGAGGCAGGGATACGAGGATGCGGGTTCTGTCGGTCAGTAAGACTGAGTAAAATTTATATTATTATGGATATAGGACAATCAGGAGATTTTGGTAATGAGTACTATAAAACTGGGATTCGTGGTGGCAGAGTTCAACAGGGACCTGACCTACCAGATGGAGATGCTTGGCAGGGAGCATGCAGCGTTTTTAGGGGCCACAGTAGAGAAGACCATCATGGTGCCCGGGGTATATGATATGCCGCTGGCTATAAAAAAAATGGTGAGTGACCCTAACATCGATGCAGTGGTCACTATCGGTTGTGTCATCGAGGGACAGACCAAACACGATGAGGTCGTCGTGCAGCATGCTGCACGTAAAATAACCGACCTGTCACTGGAATACGATAAACCGGTAACACTGGGTATTTCAGGCCCCGGCATGAGCAGGCTCGATGCCCACAAGCGGGTCGACTATGCCAAACGGGCCGTGGAAGCTGCTGTCAAGATGGTGCAAAGGTTAAAATAATATTCAAATCCAGAGGGGAGCCAATGGTATCAACACGCCTGCAAAGTATTGAGGAATCGGCAACCCTCAGGATGACGAATCTCGCCAATGAACTTAAGCGCGAGGGACATGATGTCATCAGTTTCAGTCTGGGAGAACCTGATTTTGACACCCCGAAGAACATTACCGACGCAGCAGTGGAATCGCTGCGAAGGGGTGATACGCATTATTCCCCATCTTCCGGCATACCTGAACTGCGTCTTGCCATTGCCGAGAAACTGAACGAAGAGAACAACCTGAATATTGAGCCGGCCCACATTATCGTGACGCCTGGCGCCAAGCAGGCTGTGTTCGAGGCTATTCTTGCAGTGCTAAACGAGGGCGACGAGGCCATACTGTTCGACCCGGCATGGGTATCCTATGACCCCTGTATCAAGATAGCGGGCGGCAGGACGGTGTTCGCACCTCTTGATCCCGGGAATGATTTCAATCCCATGGATGTGGCCAGTTATATTACTCCAAAAACAAAGCTGATCGTCGTGAACAGCCCGAGCAATCCCACGGGGGGTATTTTTACCAGGGATGTACTCCAGGAAATTGCAGACCTTGCTATTGATCATGATATCACTGTGCTTTCGGACGAGATATATGAGAAGATAATTTACGATCATGAACACGTAAGCATTGGCAGCCTGCCCGGTATGGAAGACCGTACCATAACCGTGAACGGTTTTTCAAAAGCATATGCCATGACCGGCTGGAGACTGGGATATCTTGCCACCTCCCATGAACTGTACACATCCATGTCAAAATTGCAGAGCCACAGTGTCAGCAGTGCCACTACATTTGTCCAGTGGGCGGGTGTGGAAGCGCTAAAAGGCGACCAGTCATTCATTCCTGAGATGGTTACCGAGTTCAAGGCACGGCGGGACCTGCTGGTGGATGGGTTGAACAATATGGGCATCAAGTGCAATTATCCCGCCGGGGCGTTCTATGCTTTTGCCGACGTGAGTGAATACGGCAACGGGGATGATGTATGCGAAAAGCTCCTCACAGAAGCCTATGTGGCTGCCACGCCAGGCAGTGCTTTTGGTCCCCACAGCATGGACTTTATCCGGTTATCCTATGCTACCAGCAGGAAGCGGATACAGACCGCACTCGAGCGTATCGAACAGACGCTGGGATAAATCGCAACCTTCATTTTTTGAATTTTTTTGATTATTTAATGTCTATCCACATAAAACAGGAAAGCTGTAATACCTACCAGGATCGTCATCAATGTCAGGATAACGGTACCGGATGTTCTTTCCTGTGTACGGGGGATAGTCCCAGATGGTATACTGATATTCGCGACAACCTGTCCAATACTGTCGCTCAATACTGTGCTGTTTGTAAGACCCCTGAACTCCTGGTAAACAAATTGTTGGGTTGAATCTTTATCGGTTATTAATAATGTAATCGGGACGGTCCTTATATTGAATTCAAGCCCGGCAAGGGGATTGTCGTCCAGGTTTACATAGATGAATGCGATATTGCGGGAATAATTCTCTTCTAATTTTTTGACAATAGGTGATTGTTCCTGGCAAAAATGACAGTAATCTGAATAGAAATAAACAAATACCGGGGTATTATTGTTCAGATTGCTATTGATCTTAGCGTTCAATGTTTGAGGATCTTCAGCGGTTACCGTAAATGTGACAAGAACTAACAAAAATAGTGATATGAAGCACTTCAGGATCATTCTGTATGAAGGTATCATGTTGAATATTCTGTTCGATTATTGTATAAAAAATGTGTGAATCCCCTTTCCTTAACTGAATATAAGGGTAAGTTCTTGCACCAGCACATCCCTCATGGCAGCATTATACCCGTGCCCGCTCCCTTGTACAGGATAGAACACCTTTGGCTCATTCGCTTTATCGTATGTTCCCAGGGCCATTTCTATAGGGATGATCGAGTCATTGGTCATATGTATCATTACAAGTTTGCGCGGGGAAAGCTTATCAAGGTAGGTATCGGGGTCAATTGACCGCAGGAACTTTATCTTATTCTCAGTGTTCTGGTCTGGATATTTGGCGATCAGGGACTCGACATCATAACCGCTGGTACTGACCCCTATTATGCCTTTAATGGAAGGGTCGATGGCACTGGCAATAATACCAAACCTGCCACCGTTGCTTATCCCGATAATGGTGATATTATCCGCGTCGATATCCTCGTACTGGCGCATCACATCCACGGCTTTGAGTGCGTCATACACCATCTTGTGTTCAAAGGGTTCTTCGCCTTTATTGAACAGGGCAGCATCAATCTGGAAATCCACGCCCCCCCTGTTACGCTGGTCAATGACCATGGATGCATAACCCATATCTGCCAGTTCAGCCGATAGCCCCTGCTCCCCCTCTTTAGTGACCGTGGCGCCCGGAAGTATAAGAACGCCGGGCACAGGTCTGCTGCTGTTGGGAATGCGTAACAGGGCACTGATGACGGCGTCCCTGCTGGAATAATTGATATTATCAAGAGTATGGTCAGATGTATTTTCAATGACATTTGAATCAAATACAGGAACCCCACGCTCAGATGGATAGGACATGATGCCGTTGTCGTCCACATTCCATTCCTGTGGAGCATTGTGGTTTCCGAACGAAGCCCACAAAAATGCGATCAGGAT
>JAHYIS010000063.1 GCA_019429385.1 ANME-2 cluster archaeon
AATTCATTGTAGAAGATGATAGCGGAGAGATGGCAAATTTTGTGCAGGTCACATCCATAGAATCAGGTGGCAAACGGGTAAATATGGCTCGTGCCGACAGTATACTGACAATATGGGCCAGGGCAACCGATAAGGTAAGTGCCAAAATATCCGTGAATAAAGGTTGGGAGACTAAATCATTTGAATTGAAAGTTGACGGTGAGAAAGAGTTTACGATTGGTGAAACATTATCTTACAACAATGAAACATTCCAGATAAAAAAAATAAAATTACGAAATGGCGGGTCTGTCGATAGAAAGGGAGAAACGGTGCCAGCTAAACATATTATACGCATTTTTTCTAACTCAATGGAAAGGGTAGATTGGCTGGACCGGAAGAAGGATGGCAAGAAACGTATTTCCCGTCCACATAGCAGTGGCCCTGCAATCCAGCCACGGGGGTCTGCACAATGGACTTTGAAGCGGAAAGAAAAAGACTGATACATAGTCTGCGGACCCGCCATGAAGAACTATCCGGGCGGATATTCACGGCAATGGAGCATGTGCCCAGGCACCTGTTCGTGAAGGAGAACGAACGCTCTGCTGCTTATGCAGACTATCCTCTGGGTATTGGTAGTGACCAGACTATCTCGGCCCCGCACATGGTCGCCATAATGTGCCACCTGCTTGACCTGAGACCTGGGCACAGGGTACTTGAGGTGGGTGGTGGCTGCGGGTATCATGCTGCTGTCATGGCTGAACTGGTGCGCCCTGGGGGACATGTCTATTCCATAGAGCGTATCCCGACACTGGCTGAAGAGGCTCGCCAGAACTTGCTCAAGACCGGATACCAGGACGAAGTTACTATCATCATCGACGACGGTAGCGTGGGGTTACCGGAAGAAGCACCCTTTGACAGGATATCGGTAGCATGTGCTGCCCCTGAAATACCTGAGGTACTTGTGAAGCAGTTGAGTGTGGGCGGAATGATGGTAATACCTGTTGGCAGGTACATGCAGGAACTATACCTGGTAACCAGGACCAACGGTGTTAAAAAAGAACCAAAAGGTGGAGTGATATTTGTACCTCTGCTCGGAAAATACGGTTTTAGATGAATATTCTGGTACTATGTTAATCTTGTACGATTTTATTCTGGCATATTCTGATAATAGTATAATATGAGAATATTATATTCGGACAATATTTTTTTCTCACAACCTTATTTCCAGAAAATATTAAGATGAACGGGTAGGGGTGGGAGTGTATTGTAAAAAATAAACCCGCTCATCGAATCTCACAATGTTCTCATTAAGTATATATTTTGCCGTTGAGGCAAATAATCTGAATATTTCTATTTCTTCTTAGTCCTGCCAGATAATCCCGGTACAATCCCGACCAGAATCAATATACAACCAGCCCATATCACTGTCATGCCAGGTACAATCCTGATATTGGCAAAGGATATGAAGATGGGTGTGGTAGTACCAATCCCCTGGTACGTTATCCGCACGTCGGACAGCAGTCCATTGTAGATGAAAGGCCGGGTATTATACTCTCCCCCCTTCTCTTCGAAAGATGCATCCCCTGTGGCAACGACAGACCCGTTTTTCCGGTAAATAGTATAGGTCCCTATCTTGGTCAACGTCGCAGTGTAATGGTCGTGCTGTACCGGGAATGCAAGGTTTACCAGTTGTATCTCAAAATCGCCTACCATTTTCTTTTCATTAAATGACCTGAAATAAATGGTTTCATCGGTAGAATAGGTACTCATCAGCACGCCTATCAGCATAATGGCAATGCCCAGGTGAACCAGATGGGGAGAAGCACTACGCAGTCGTGCCCATGCAGGTGTTTTTGAAACCGCTGCCCTGCTAATACGATACAACCCTGCCAATGCCGCAAAGACAATGACTGCAACCGAAATATTATCGTAGGTATCATGAGTGACATCAAGACCGGTAACTACCAGCAGGAGTATCGCCGCAAGTATGAGTGCCAGGCGCCGGTAACTGGCCCCGAACATGCACAATCCCATCGTTACCAGTAATAGTATGGTCAATGGATATGACCAGTCATTGAACAATTCTATTGAAATGGCCATGCCGCTTCCGAAAATATCCAGTATAAGGGAATATGACAGTCCTGTGAACAGTACGGCTGACAACATCAGAAAAATGATTGTTGTTAACAGAAAAAGGTTGCTTTCAGACAGCAATCCTTCAGAATCAGGCAGGTGTTGTTTTTCTTTTTTCTTCATACCCCAATGAATGATCATACCAATAGAAATGACGAACAAGACCACGACCATGGAAAGCAACAGCATGTTCCTGCCATTCTCCCCGAAACTGTGCACGGATTGAATGGTACCGCTCCTGATAATATAGACCGAATACAGGGCTATGACAAAACTCATGATGCCCGTAGCAGGGGATAAAAGTCGCAGGTCCCGTGACTTCCTGAACCGGGCAGCCGTATGCAGGTATGCTGTGAGCATCAGCCAGACCATCAGCGAACTGGTGAATGCCGGGTCCCATATCCAATAGGACTCCCATACTCCATAGGACCAGATACACCCTGATACAATACCCGCTCCCATGACCAACCATGCCCAGCGGGCAGCTCCCCTGCACTTTGATTCCCAGTCAGGACCCTGTACGGCTGCCGAGGCAAATATCACCGACATCAATGCATACCCTATAAAGATGCCGGGAGGATGGAATACCATCCATATATTAACCAGGAGCGGATTGAGTCCCATGCCGTCCTGCGGCACTTCGGACAAATCCGGATATGCGTCAAGCGTGGCAGTGAAAGGACCGAGCTGTATGGTAAGCAGAAGCAAAAGCAGTCCCAGGGAAAGAATGATGTGACGCTCGGCACCGCTTTCGTACTTTTCCAGCATATATGCGGCAATAAGCATCAATCCCAGGGCGAAGAACAGCATGGAACCTTCTTCCCCGGTCCAGAGTGCTGAAAGTTTGTAGATGGGGGGCAGGTCCAGGCTGCTGTATGAATAGACGTAATGTATGGAAAAATCAGACACTAGGAAATAACAGGCCAAAAGCGCAACAGCCAGTGACAGGAAAGTGGCAGATATGCGCATGGACCAATTGCGGTAAGGTACCAGGCGACCTAAAAAATCAAGACGCGGCGATTCCCACAGCAGCAGCAGTGTCAACAGTCCGGTCAGAAATGACAGGTATAGAAAGACATCTCCAATATTCATGTATCCACCTTTTTCCATTCACTTTTTTGTTTCCGATTTTCACTCTGTTTTGCCAAAGACTATATAAGACCTTTCAACCTGAACCCTATCACGACATTTACCATGATAATGATCAATGCGACCAGTCCCAGTCCCCGTATCTCCGGATGCTGCCAGTTGTAATAAACAAAGGCATAGGTGCAAAGCAAGACAGCGATACCCAGTATGCCTGTGCCATGGATAGGAGTAGGTAATAAGCTGATTATGAACAACACAAGTGCAGCCAGACCAGGAACGGGACGAGTAGCAGTCCTTCCTTTTAAATACGCCATGGTAAGGGTCGCAAGGATGATGCCGGTGTTCATATCATGCAATGCCTGGAGCGTATATACCATGTTCAGACCTCGAACTTGGATGGACATTTGGTAATGACACTGACTGCCCTGAAAACATTATCTTCACCTAATGTACCCTGGACTACCACGTGCGAGTCAAGGCTGAAGGATGATGGCAGGTTGCCCCTGAACAGGACGTCCATGGTAGCGTTACCATCTGTTATCCGAAAGGTATAGGTGTCACCGTTACTGGTGGGTTCAGATGCGAGTTTTCCGCTTACTCTCACGTCACCTGCCGGCGGGTTGGCAAGCACATCTCCAACTGTTTCATAGTGCACCAGGTAATTGTTCATTGCGCTGTACCCCAGGGCAATACAGAAGAGTATGGTCAGTACCCCTAACAGGGTTCTTTTATCAATGTCCATTGTCTTCTTTCATATAATTATCAATATACATTAAATGTATTCGGCACAGTCCCAGAATCCAGTTATGTAATACAAAGTTGTAATATCATCACAATAAATACATAATTTTTTTGTAATATAAAGCGATGATATTACTTTGCATCAAACATGACAACAATAAACAGCACCCTTAATAACTTTTCCGAAATCCCAATCTTTCATAACGTTTTCAGTGGATTTGGCAATGAATACGAATATACAGAAAATGAGATTTTCCGCAAGAAAAAACCACCACAATGCCCAACATGTGCTAATAATATGGTGCATAATGGTTTTAACAGCTATACCAAAAAAGGTCTTGGCACCATAAAAATTGGAAAATATCTATGTAAC
>JAHYIS010000064.1 GCA_019429385.1 ANME-2 cluster archaeon
CCAGCCGGCTTTGGGATGATATGTTAAAGACGATATCGCTCAGTACGATGCCCAGGCCGAGCAACATGAGCATTTTGTGGTCACTTTTAACCTCATCATCCAAATTGCCGAGTTTGATCTTTGAAATTGTCAGCAATGCCAGGAATAAAAGAAGGATACCAAGCGCGGTTGAGCCTTCACTGATCTCCACAGTACCTCCGAGAAAGAGTGCCAGTATTAAAAGGAACAGGAAAATGTTTTGTTTTTGCATGTATTTTCTCCTGGTGATTAATATATATCTGTGGAAGTATTAATATAAATAGTAAATCGTAAAGCTTTTAGTTCGTTAAGATGTAGTGAATATCACTTTTAATGGTGTATATTTATATTAAAAATCAAAATGGTTCGATAACTATGGGTTGTATCCATGAAAGCTGTGGTGGTGTTGATAAGGTATGGCTTCCTTATAAGATACATAATGAACTGAAAGGATTGAAACCGCATCCTTTTTGCATTCATTGCGGGGCGATTAAGAATATATCGCAGGAAAGACTGAGGACTGTTGGCTTTTACATGAATGTGCTGGCACGGATAGACACTCAAATCAGCAAGATCACCAAAGTCCAGATGCGTCTTATTGCACAGGAACTTGAAAACAGTGATGACTTTCATGATACGTATGCAATGACCCGGGATGCACAGGATTCCATGTTTATTGATGTTGTTACAAAGTATTGTGATGTACTGAAGGTTCATATATGCTCAATGCTTAGAAGTTGAGAGGTATATCTCAAAAAGATGATGTTACTGCCGATATCTGAATTGAATGGATGATAAGAGGAGTGGCAGATAGAGCGGAAGCTTTTTAGATGCAAATTGTCACCGGTTAAGAGTAGTATTATCGTTGAATACTTATTGTACGGATGACACGTATACGCACGAATGAATAAAATCAGTGAAAATCCTTCCGAACCATGTCATAGATGTTCGAATTTAGCCAAATATTTTAACGATAATAAGAGGATTTCAATGAACCAATGGTCTTTAATAATCATAGTATCAATTTTCCTGTTTCTAATATTTGCCGTTGTTTCATCTGGCTGCTTAAAAAAAAGAACAAACTGAACCGGTCTATACCAATGAAACTCTTGGTGGAGCATTGCTTGCTCCGACTTCTTCAGGGAATTCAGTAGAACTCTGTCTGAACAGCAGGGTATCTTACCATGACGGGTATAAAGGACAGGCCTCTGAAAAATGGTTGAGCAATGTTATCTGGGCTGCCGGACAGGCTCCGATAACAGGAGACCACCGGGATATTTACATCACAACCCCGTACGGCAAGTATCTTTATGAACCGGACACCCATGCTCTTTCCAACAGGACATCAGGACGAAGTGGTGATTCGGCTTTTATTTTAGATTATGACCGCGAACTTGATTTTGATGCCGGTGTTTCCTCTATGTTTGCGCTGCTCGAGTCTGTGTCCCTATGGGACGGGACAGGGTCACAACTTGCGAGCTGTCCGAAACAGGAAAGCCTGTATTTCGGGATAAGGGATGTGGAAGCACTGACGGAGGAGGTGGTTGTGACCTCATCCGACGGCTCGCTGCCAGATCCTGAAACGAATGGGGATGATTCCCTTGAAGATGTTATTGCCAACTTGAAGTATACTGATAATTTTACTGGTGAAGATATATCGCTGGAAGACCTCTCACAATTACTATGGGCCGGATACGGCGGCACGCCCCACACGACCTATAACGGGCGCGGTGGTTTAACAGTACCCTCGTGGTGTGCTGAATATTTTCTGACCGAGAATATTTATGTGGTGAAACAGGACGGTGTGTTCAGGTATCACAACCGGAACCCTGGCAGTGATCTGACCACAAGGGACCACATGCTTGAGTTGATAAAGGAGGGCGATGTGAGGGAGGAGCTGCGATCGGCAATAAGGGAACTGCCTGATGCGCCGTGTTATGTTGTGCTCTGTCTGGATGCTGAGGATAGGAGTAAGTGGTATGCACATCTTGAGACGGGATTTGTTGGGGGGAATATGTTGCTGCAGGGGTCGGCGATGGGTGTGGGAAGCTGGTTCACGACGGAGTTGAGTGAGGATGCGCAACTGGGGATACAGGAAGTGGTCGAGGTGAAGGTCGATGATGTGCCGGCTGTGGTGATGTCTGTGGGGTATGTTTGAATGTGAGATAATATAAATAATTAAAAAATTATACCTCCATAGGTGAAATATAATGCAAATCGAAGAGAAATTGCTTAATGATCTGTTAATTCCCCGTAAAATCCTTGAAAGTATTGGAATTTCAGGAAGGGCGCAGATAATAATGAAGACCGGAGAATTAACAATAATACCATATCAAAGAAAATCGGTAATAAGGGAATTGAAAGGACTTGGAAAAAGTATTCAGCCAGAAAAAAGTTCAGTAGAACTTATTAGGGAGCTTAGAGCAGAATGGGAGATATCGGAATAATTGGACTGGATACGAACATATCCATGAATGTTCTGAGAGAAGAAAGTGGAACTGACTCATCAACGATTCTCTTAGAACAAATTGAATCCGGCAGAATGCCTGGTGTTGCCAGTGTTCTTATTTTGGCTGAGATAGCTACATTATTTTACAGAAATGGAGATTTTGAGGGCGGGAAAGTGCCTGTCGGAAATTATATCTGGCAATAAAACGAAAATTGGATAATGATTGTTAATGATTGTATTAGAAGTACCATACTACAAACAGCAGGAATGGTATACCTGTGGTCCGGCGTGCCTTAGAATGTTGCTAAAACACATTGGCATCTCGGCACCAGAAGAAGATGTAGCAAAGGCATGCAAAACAACCGAACTTGGCACCACTCCGATGCAACTGGTAAAAGGTTCAAAGGTATTTGGATTCAATGCAGATGCTATAAAATATGAAGACATTGATGATTTAAAATCTACGCTAAAAAGCGGCAATCCAGTCATTGTACTGCTTGATGCTGGAATACTATACGGAGGAGTACAGGGATTCGGCCATTTTGTGGTGATCACAGGATTCGATAACAACAATATCATCTATCATGATCCCGATATTCCAGATGGCCAGGATGCAAAATGTAGTATTGAGAGATTTATGCAGGCATGGTCAGCTTTAAAATGCTGGGTGATCAAACTCCAGAAGGTGAAACAATGAAGTCCAGGGAAATGTATGAAACTGCTAAGGAGTACCTTATAGAAAATATGGGAAACCAGGTATCTGCCGGTGATGTGTATTACGACAACAGTACTAAAACATGGAATGTGAAGATAATTTCCAAAACTCCACACGGCATATTGATAGTTGGAGAAATGCACCTCGACGAAGAGAAAACGATAATCTATGTAACACCCGGTGAGCAGGTGTTGAAAATACTCAGATCCAAACTCAAGGAAGAACGCGTACTTATCGATGTGCCGGCCGATGCACTGGCGCGGATCAAAGAGACTGTACCGGATGTGACTGTGTACGGGTGACGGAGGAGTTTAACTTACCTGCATGAAATGTCGAAGAGGCAGGAAATCCCATCCTGCCGGATTTTTTTTATCGATAGAAAAGATATTACCTGTACGTTGAAAAATGATCAAGATCACCAATTCTTTTGATAAGCAGCAGTGGGATGAGTTTGTACGAAACCATCCACATGGAAATATATTCCATACCACTGATATGGCTGAGGTGTACAGGCAGACAAAGAACTATGACCCTATATCGTTTGGTTTGTT
>JAHYIS010000065.1 GCA_019429385.1 ANME-2 cluster archaeon
CACCGCCTAAAATCACATACCTTAAATACCTAAAAATTTCTACAGCAACCCACATGTCTGAATACCACATCCGTATCCAGGACCTTCAACCCCAGGACCGCCCCCGCGAGCGCCTCCTGAAGAATGGTCCAGCCGCGCTCTCGGACTCAGAACTGCTGGCCATCGTCATGCGTACCGGGACCAGGGGCGAGAACGTCCTGAACCTGTGCAGCCGCATACTCTCAACCTACAACATACAGCAGCTCAGCCGCGCCTCCCCAACCAAACTGCAGGAGATACGCGGAGTGGGAGCCGCCAAAGCTGCCGAGATGGCTGCCATGTTCGAACTGGCACGCAGGCTCGAGACCTTCACCGAAGAAGAGCGCCCCCGTATCAGCAGCCCCGAGGCCGCTTACCGTTTCCTCTATCCCAAACTGCGCGAGCAGAAAAAAGAATCATTCATCGCCCTGCACCTCGACACCAAGAACAAACTCCTGCGCGAGGAGACCGTATCCGTGGGCAGCCTCAACGCCAACATCGTCCACCCCCGGGAAGTGTTCAAGACCGCCATCCAGGAAAGCGCCGCCGCCATCATTGTGGCCCACAACCACCCCAGCGGCGACCCCTCACCCAGCCAGAACGATATCGACATCACCCGCAAACTCGTCGAGACCGGGCGCGTGATAGGCATCGAGCTCTACGACCACATCATAATCGGCGACGGCAGGTTCCTGAGCCTGAAAGAACAACACCTCATATAACAATACAATTCCCCGCCACCATCACGGCGGGGTTATCATAGCCCAGTCCAGCATCAAGCCATCCAGAGCCATCAAAATTATCTTGCTGCAGCCATCAGGCAGGTCATAGGGCAGTTCCTCATACCCGATATACAGCTCATCACCACTAGTGATCTCTGGTGATAGGAGCTTTACCTTGCCAAACATATATTTATCCTTTGTTTTCAGGTCCTGGACCACAACATTACGCCATGCCTTCCCTTCCATCACATTAAGGACAACACATTTCCTCTTGATCTTCTTCACTTCATCTGAATTAGCTGCACACATACATTTCACCAATATTTTATTTTAGTCAGTTGAACAGGAAATAAAACTGCTATTGGGGTATATCTGACCCTTAATAACATTTTTCATTGCACAAAAATATACCTCAATTTGCACCAGGAAACTGGCAAAATAAGCATTTCCTGAAATTCCGCATTATAGAATCCCGTCAACCATATCCCAGTCATGCTCGTAGATGTGAGCACTGGCACTGATAGTGGTTATCATACCCGGCTCAACACCAACCTCACCCGCAATAAACTCAAGCAACCTCGACAACCCATACAGGTTAGCAGGATACGCCCCCGCAAAATCATGACTCCGAAACAGCGTCGTCAGGTTAACCTTCCCGCCCCGTATCTTGAAATCATCGATTATCATGCAGGGCACCTCATCAACCACAGTATCGATCGTAGGGATCCAGGTAACAGCAGTCGCCCTGCGGGTGGTCGGATTACCTTTCAATTTATCGATAACGTACGCTATCTGGTCAATCTCTTCATTCCAGTTGCGAAGGCGCTGACCATAGGTATATTCAAATTCCTGCACATTCTCACCGGTGATCAGCTGCTTGGCATATTCCTCAAGTCGCTCCTCGTTCCATGAAATGTCTTCGGGTATCCTGTTCTCGTACGGGTTCTGGATAACGATCATAAGGTTTAGGTACTCCCGTATCCGGCTTCCCCGCTCGTCAGTGACCTCATGTCCGTGGTTCCATATCATATTAAGCCCGCGGTACCATGCATCACTGATGGTCCCGGCCCGAATTATCCTGCCGATTTGAAGTGTCATATCCTCACATCTCCGTATTTGAAGGTAATACTAAATTTTCAAAAAGTTTAAGTTTATTCAAAGTAGTTAAACATAATGTTATTCAATTATTATAAATTGTGGTTACCATGGACCCTAAGTTCGTAAAGATACATCCGGCATCTGAGACATTTATTTTTAAAAAACGTTCTTTTTTCGAAAATGACGTTACCTTGCCCGGAAATGCAATCGTCGGTGCAGGTTCCAGTTTCTGGGGAAACCTGGTGGTAAAAGGAACTCTTGACCTGGGATGGGGGTCTAATGTCAAAGGAAACATTACCGCGGCGACTGCAGTTATCAGTGCCGACTCCAATATAGGAGGTAACATCAAAGTATCAGGCAATCTTACACTGCTTGACAGGGTCAATGTAGGCGGGTTAGCCTATGCAGACGGCGATATATTCATAAGACCCATGGTCTCAGCCCGGGCCGCCGAATGCACTGGCGATATCCTTGTCACAGGTATGACCAACATTAAGAGTATCCGTTCAGGCCACAAGCTCGTCGCCCGCAAGGGGTAGACCTTCACATCTCAATCCCCTGGCCTTTTGGAATTCGTGTGCCTTTTTCTTCGCCACCGCATACATAAACAGGTACAGTTCATTTAAAAATATTGTGGCATCCTTCAGTAATCCAGGTTCTAATGTACCCCTTGACAGGAAATCCAGTACATATATTGTAGCTATACAAGCCTGGCTAAATTCGTCAACATCATCAAAAACCTCACTTACGGAATTGTACGCTGATAACCACGGTTTTTTTAACAGGCCGGTAAGGGCAATATCGAATGAGCCAACAGGGCGAATAGCATTTATCTCCATCAGGTTCTCACGTACCGTTTGTGCTTTTTCCTGGTCCCATTTTTCAAGAGGAGATAAACATGATTCATACTCTTTCCAGATTTCTTCCAGAACACTCATCAGGAGCTTTCTTTTTTCTTCAAGATGGATAATATGGTAATCCACTTTGAATCTGGGCGTACTGATAAGATAATTTCGTAAGAGTTCACGCAGTTTCTGAGATACTTCACCTTCAAGTTCATCAATATTTTTCAAAACCTGATATTCCCTATCACTCAGTTCAACAACGACCCATTTTACCATGTAATCTCCCAGTATAAATTTATTTGTGAATCATAAATGTTCTCAGGATATAAATAAACCCATCATATACTGGACAAGTCACGTTCTTTTATCGGGCTGTCAGAAATGAAAATACCTATTGAAGAACATACCTCAAACTGCAACATGAATCATTTCTATCGTCTTTTGCGGGCATTTCTCTACACACAGACCACACCTGGTACATTTCTCCTGGTCAATCTCAGCCAGGAAATCCGTTACTGTTATTGCGTCAGCAGGGCAGTTCTTTGCACAGATACGACATCCTATGCAGCCAAATTCACATACCTCTTTCACGAATTTACCCTTATCATGTGAACGACACAATACATGCATTGGTTCACTTATAGACCCCATCACCAATATATTGTTTGGACATTCATTTACACAAACAGCACAACTCTTACACATATTCCTGTTAATATGCGGAAGCCGGTTTTCGGACATTGATATAGCCCCAAAAGGACAGGCACGTACGCAGGTACCTCTGCCCATGCACCCGTAACTACAACCCTTTTCGCCATCAGATATCATCATTAC
>JAHYIS010000066.1 GCA_019429385.1 ANME-2 cluster archaeon
TTGTGCTAACGAGATTTATGCTTTTAGAGGGAATACTGTCTACTTTTTTTTTAAGTTTATGGTGAGATGAGGCATAATTTTAACGATCAAGGAAGGTAAAAGAAGTATAATTAACAGATTGGTTGATTTCGTTTGCAAAAAATTGAAGAAATCACTAGATTATGGGATAGTGCCCTATTCAGCCTATCCTTATTTCTGTAAAACATTCAATTTCAATACCGAAAATTTATCCCAATTCTGAGTTCAAGTGGGTGTTGGAACAAATGGCTTTCCAGCGAATGCATCTTGAATAGCATCAATAACAGAAAGCTGATTCTTCTTTACAGTAGATATATACCTTCTGATACGGCAGAAAGAACGTGCTCCCTGAGTACTTCGGAATGTACCAGATATTTTCTGCTGCAATTTCATCACCCTGACATCCCTTTCTGCTTGATTATTCTCAAATGGGACTTCAAAGTCATTCATAAACCTGAGAATATCACTTTTATAATCCATGAAACGGTCCAAAAGATTTTTTGCCTTGGTCTGTTTTTTTCTCCCTCGTTTCTTTGGTAGGGTCTGAGGAGCCAAAGGTGGTGGATTTTCTTCCATTCCTATTTTGATTATCTGATCATACCTCTCTTCGAAATTTATAATTTCTTCAGCTTTTAAATTATCAGATATTTCTCGTGCTTCATCCACACAATTTTTAATATCAATAAGTAGATCCCCTATCTCCTTCGACCACTGCTGATTATAATTCTCACAAATACCCGTTAAATCTCTTAAGTGATGTCCATTACAAAGTGAATGTTCGCAGTTATATTTGTAGTAAGGTTTCCAAAAATCATGAACTGCTATCCCTATAAAACCTGGTAGAATACCCATGTCATCTATGGCTTCAGAACCTTTTTTTGGGTGAGCAAAATAGTATGTCATTTTGTCTGTGCTAGCTACGTGAAGCCAATTACGCATTCCGTTTATTCTCATCCCAGTCTCATCACAATTGATAACATATGATTGCTTCAAGAGGTTCTTGATCTCATTTTCAAATCCTTGTAACTTCTCGAAACAGACTTCTTCTGCTCTAATCAGAGTAGCGGGGCTTATCTCACATCCACAGACATCAGATAATAACTCACAACAACGCTCATAGGGAATAAGTTGATAATCATGCAAATAGACTGCTAAAGCTGCTAGACGTGGACCATATTGCGTGGGATGTTTAATCTCTTCTGGAAAATCAGCTTTATTGGTACAGCCACAATTGGGACATGTCTTAATTTCAGCACAATGTTCAGTTACTTTGATAGCAACAGGCGGTATATCAAAAACCTGTCTTTTTTCAAAGTTTGTAGTCTCTACATCTTCAAGAAACAGGTCACAAGTGTCACATCTATGTACTTTATGGGATATGGTTTCATCAGGATTGTCAACCATTGTTAATGTAGTTCCTGGGTGACCTTCTTGACCACCTGCCTTTTTACCACTCTTTTTGCGTCTGCTTTTTGGTTTCGGCTTCTCATGTATAAAAACATCCGTTGAAGGAGGTTTACTGCTATTGCGACTGTTTTTGTTTAGTTGTTCCTCTAATAATTTAACTCGTTCTTCTAGTACTGCAATTCTCGCAGCCTGTTGCTCTATGATTTTTTGTTGTTCAGCTATTAAAGTGATAACAACTTCTGGACCAGCTTCATAAACTGCAAGAATCTCATCACGTTCCATATCAATCCCCTCAGATTAATGGAAAAGTTTGGTTATTTTGAATATTAATTTATGAAGAATTCATTGTATATTGATTTTTCGGTTTTGCTGTTTTTATTAGAGTAAACTGTTTATAGGGTGGCTGAATAGTTACCAATTTTCAAATTCTATTGAGATATTATTTCATTTTGTAAACCATAATTTGCATTAATCCATGAACCAACATATAATAGAAAATATATATGAATTACTGGAAATCATTTCCGGTACAATAGCAATAAAAAGGTGACATATATTGAAAGAAGATACAATACAGATCGAAGGAATGATGTGCGGCCACTGCCAGATGAATGTAACAAAAGCACTATCCACTACTGAGGGGGTTGTTGGGGTAGAGGTTTCCCTTGACCCTGCACAGGCAAAAGTTAATTATGACCCTGAAAGAATTACTATTGAGGGACTTAAAGGGGTTATTAACGAAGCTGGCTATAAAGCCTAATTCATAAACTTAACTGATACTTGGAACTGGAGGTATTCGATGGAAGATGTAAAAATAAAGATAGAAGGCATGACCTGCGAACACTGCCAAAAGCGTGTTCATGATGCCATTGCATCGCTCGATGGTGTAACCTCGGTGAGCGAAGACCTTAGTGTCGGTGAGGCCACTGTCTCCTACGATTCCTCCAAAATCGAGCTTGACCAGATAAAACAGGCAGTCCGGGATGTCGATTACCAGGTGGTGGATGAAGGTGAGGTCTGTCCGGTTCCTACACCAGACGGCATGAAACTCATGAAAGAAGGTATGATGAGCATGCCCATTGTAGATGAAGCAAAAGGGACAACATCGCCATCTGAAACGGAACGTGAACCTGAAAATCCACCCACATCATCGGGCAAAGTTAAGAAGACCACCATCGGTGTTACCGGAATGACCTGTGCGTCCTGCGCCCAGAATATCGAGAAAGGTTTGGGCAAATTACCCGGTGTGAGCAAAGCGGTGGTGAACCTGACCACTGAGAAAGCAGCCGTTGAATACGACCCTGGCCAGATCAACCCTGAGCAGTTCGCAAAGACCATCACTGACCTTGGTTACGGCGTTGTCAGGGACAGCGTGACCCTTCACATCACAGGAATGACCTGTGCTTCATGTGTACAGAATATTGAGACAGGATTGCGCA
>JAHYIS010000067.1 GCA_019429385.1 ANME-2 cluster archaeon
TTTTTCTGGAGATTCTGCGATGAGGAAGACCCCACCTATCCAGGTGAGAACCCGTACCAGAATGTGATAAAGGAATTCTACCAGATATATGATAACATACTGGGGGAGTTCATGGAAGCACATCCTGAAATTACAACCATTGTCTTCAGCGACCACGGGCATGCCATGCGGCCTGTCAGAACGGTCAACATGAACGAGGTCTTACGGAAAAAGGGGCTGCTTAAAGCCCGGTCAGGTGCGTTAAACCCGGCTCCATTCATCCTTGAGAACCTGAAACGAATATCACTGGACCTTATCAGGAAGTTTGAACTTGACCACCTTATGGTCAGGGTATCGAAATCTAAAGCACTATCCTCTATCAGCAAGGACATCTATATGTCTTCAGCCAGTATCGACCTTGACCGTTCAATGGCATACCTTTCTTCATTTGCCGGACCCAAGTCATACAGCCATGGGGGAATCGAGGTCAATGAGGGAAATCTCGCGGGTGGTTCATATGAGGAACTGAGGACAATGCTGATCGACGAACTCTCAGGGCTGACCGAACCTGAAACAGGCCAGGAACTGGTCAAATGGATTTGCAGGAGAGAGGAATTATACCAGGGTTCCAATATTCACCTGTATCCGGATGTCGTATTTGAACTGGTGGAAGGATACGGCGTGTTCTGGGGCATACACACACCCCTGATAGGTACTGCCTATGAGCATACACTGGCCTCGGGAGGACATCACAGGGATGCAGTCTTTCTGATAGCGAATGGCACAGAACAGCCGAAAAGTAACAACATCAGTATTATGGATATAGGACCGACCATCCTGCATCTGCTGGACATAAAGCCGGAGGAAGAGATCGATGGAAAATGCATATTCTAAGGATATACTCTTGCCGAAAATAAGTGCCATTCTCTCATTTGTTTTCATCACCCTGGCCCTGGTATTGATAGAACAGCATTCACCTGTCACGGGCTACGAGCTTTCATTGTACGGCAGCCTGCCTGCAGCCACATGGATATTCCTTGTTGGGGCAGTCGTGCTGGGGACTGGCATTATTGTGAACGGTGCGTTTTCCGAGAATAAGAACAATTACTGGTTGCTGGGGTTGATAATTCTGGTATTGTGCAATTTTATCGTATTATCGCTTCATTATATCAGAGGTTATCACTTTTTGACCATATCGGACCCGCTGGCACATGTGGGTTTTACCTCAGATATATTGTCCAGCGGCAGTATAGGTGATAATTATTATCCCATTACCCATATTTTTGGGGCGGTGATGGTTGAGATAAGTGCCATTGACCTGCTGACAGTAATGAAATTCCTGCCTGTTGTGTTTACGCTTTTGTCCATGGTATTTATCTACCTGTTAGCTTCTGCAGTATCGACCAACAGGGGCCACGCACTGCTGTCAGCGGCAGCAGGCACCACTTTGCTGTATTCTTATTACCATATCTCCACCTATCCCCAGGCACTTTCCCTGCTGATGTTCCCTGTGGTCTTTTTTCTTTATTTCAGGGCAGCAGGAACATCGTCGATTGCTTTCAAGGCACTTTTCATAATTCTTCTGTTCCTGTTCCCGTTCTTCCATCCGGCACCTGAAATCGTGCTGATTTTTTGCCTGGTGGGTGGAGAAATTGCCAGGTATGTGTGGAACAAAAGAGTGGCCATGGATACCACATCCAGTTTTTCAGATAGCATATCTTCAAATCCGGCCTTGATATCCATAGTTATCTTCTTCACGTGGTTTACGTCATTCTCTGCTTTTGGTACCATAATGAAAGGTAGATTCTTAACATGGTTTGCAGGTAATGTTGACAAGGTACCCCGTTTTCATGAACTGGAAGTCATATCAAAACTTGAGCCTGTGGACCAGGTGCTTCTGGCTTTGAAGATGTATGGCGGGCTGTTCATTTACCTGTTCCTGTCAGGCATTGGCCTATTAATTGTACTGAACCATTATTTTTCCAGGCGCCAGGAATCGAAAAACCTGTTCACCCTGTCGGTTTTGCTGCTGATCAGCGGGCCTGTATATGTGACAATCTTTATGATAATCGGCCTTACGACCATTGGCAGGCTTTTCGGTGCCAATACTGAACTGTGGGTTATTCCCGTGCTGTCCGGATTTGCTTTATATGAAGTATTCAGCAGGCGCCAGATACCCAGGTCCATAGGTATCGGGTTTGTGACCTTCATACTGGTATCTGCATCTATGCTGGGTATTTTCACGATAT
>JAHYIS010000068.1 GCA_019429385.1 ANME-2 cluster archaeon
GCGATTCCGGGCTGGTGAGGGCGTTCATGAAGAGAGTGCGGGAATGGGTTGTGCATGTACATGTACACGATAATATGGGTGTATGGACCGGTGAGTATGATGGCGATATACACATGGCCCCCGGAACCGGTACGGTTGATTTGTCAGTGATAAGCGAATTGGGATGTGGCGGGATACACAACCTGGAAGTTTTTTCAATAGAAGATGTGATTTCCGGGAGAGAGAGACTGCTCGCGCTGTAGATTCTTATTCTATTTTTGCTGATTGCGGAGCGAACTGGACCCCCATTCCGGATTCCAGGGCGGTTATGATTTTCCGGTTATCACCAATATAAAGTACAATAATCTCTTCTGAATTGAAGAAATGTGGCGTCCCGGTCCAGCGCATTCGGGTATTGTTTATTAATTGGGCATCAGGGGAAACCAGGGCCATATCATTCCTTGCTGCAGTGACATTAGAATAATCGAAAACGTACACCAATTCCCCATTTAACGTGAGGTTCATGCTCCTTACCGAGAAAAATGGCTGTCTGCTGATACCCAGGGTCTTGATTTCAATATCTTCTGACTTCAAGTGGTTTATCAGGCTCGCGTAGCCGATTATGAATTTTGCATCATCTTCGGTCACAGGTTCTTTTTCATAGAACAGACATCCGGATGATAGGACTATTACAACCAGGAAAATAGATAATAACAGTACCTTTTTCATAATCAACTCCCGACCTTGCCACAAATGTGAGTGGATTCATGGGTAATATGTTTATCGGGATGATTCGTATTTATCTAATTATTATTATCATCATTATTATTATAACTCGTCACGGATTATTGTATCTCACGTTCCATTCTTTGTACGCTTTTTTCATTGCCCGTCTCATTGGCAATTGTTTCATGAGCGAGAGAAGATGTGTCATTGGGAAACCCGACCAATGTATTTCAGTTAGATGAGAAAATATCCTGGAGAGACTCAACAGTTTAAGGGATGTTTCATAATATTTCTTCTCTCTTGCAAAAGGTGTCATTCCAGGGTCAGGATGCTCGAAGACTGCATTAACACCTGTATAGTATTCCCACCCCCTGTCTTTGATTAAATGAGGTTCGTACTCATCATACAATTCTGTGCCCGGTAAAGGAGTTAATAGCACGGGATGAACGGCTACACCAAGTCTTTTTGCCAGTTCGAGGGCTGTGTCAAAATCTTCACGTTTATCCTGTCGTCCGCCCATTACGACAAAAAGGACACCATCAATTCCATATGATTTTATCTTTCTAATGGCATCTTCCCTGTTACGTCCCTGTTTGGTTCCAGCATGGTAATTATCAAGCACATCACAAGATGATGTTTCCCACCCCACCCATACTGAAAACAGCCCACTTGCCCTGGCAGCCATTAACATTTCATCTCCTTTAGAAGACTGGGGTGCATGCAGGTCACCGAAGCCGTACCACTTTTTTTTGCTGCCCTTTGAAAGAGCTGTAAACAGTTTAATGGACCGTTCAACATCTCCACCCCAAATGTTGTCGTCACCATTGAAATATACCTTGCCGGTATGATTTTCAACTTCTTCCACTACCTCATGGATTGGACGGTAACGAATGGTATCGCCAAAGAATTTCCTGACTGAACAAAATGAGCATCTGTACGGGCACCCCCTTGCGGTAAAGACCGCTCTGAACCGGTATGGATTGTGGTCAAAAGAAGTATAGGGCATGGGCATATTGTCGAGGGGAAGTCTTTCACCGTGAAAAAATGGTTTCAGAATACCATGTGCAGCATCATTGAGCACCTGTGGCCAGACAGATTCTGCCTCACCCTCAATAACAGAATAAGCATGTTCCTTAGCTTCAAAAGGAAGAGCCTTAGGGTGTATTCCTCCCAGTACAACCTTTTTCCCCATTTGTCTTAACAAATCGCCTAATCTGTAACACCAAGTAATGGTAGCGGTCATTGAGCTCAGGCAGATGAGGTCGGCATCGATATCTTCTGG
>JAHYIS010000069.1 GCA_019429385.1 ANME-2 cluster archaeon
ATTCCCGTGCTGTCCGGATTTGCTTTATATGAAGTATTCAGCAGGCGCCAGATACCCAGGTCCATAGGTATCGGGTTTGTGACCTTCATACTGGTATCTGCATCTATGCTGGGTATTTTCACGATATACCGCTCGCCCTGGATATACCAGCCGAACATGCAGATAACACAGATGGATATGGACGGCCTGGCCTGGTCGGGTGGTCATGTGGTAAATGGAACCAGGTTCGGTTACCTGGGCTGGCCTGGCGGATACAACCCGATAGTTCTACCTGACCATTTCGGGCATCCTGAATTCGGGACTTTTGGTGAATCCCTGGGGCAGGACATGACCTTCATAATGACAGAACGATTCTGGCAGGCTGCCGATGACCCGACACTGAGCAGGAGTTCGGTGGTACCGCCAGGGCTGTCGGCACAGGGTTTTGATGCTGAGGATATCGAGCGGCTGGAGCTGGACAGCAGTGTGGAGAGGTGGTATACCAACGGGGAGTTCGAACTGCTGTATGTGAACGCAAAAAAGGAGTCCATGAATGAAAGTAGCGCTGATAGTTGATGAGTTCTCGGTGGAGAAGGGGACCGGTATTGCCCGGTACAGCTATGAGCTGTATAAGGGATTGAAGGACAGGGGAATTGAGGTTGAGCCCATTATGGTGAAACCGCCCGGTGTTCCGTTCGGGCAGGCAATTAATCATGTGTTCAGGCTGCCGTACCGGGTGCTGCGAAGGGTGAATGAGTTTGACATTGTGCATGCTACCAGCCCTATTACGGGGTTATGTTTTCCTTTTATCAGGAAGCCGAAGGTGATGACATATCATGATATAATCTCGATGGTCTATAAGGACAGCGGGAATTCGCTTCATGCCAGGGTGGCAGCGCCGCTGTTTTTCAGGGTGGGGAAGTGGAGCGACAGGATAATTTCGGTGTCTTCGCAGACGAAGGAGGAGATTGTGGAGCATATAGGTTTTCCTGAAGAGATGATAGATGTAATTAATATTGGAATAGATGCCGAATTAAGGCCTCTGGAACAAGAAAATATGGATTATTTAATTATCGGATATCTTGGCGCCTTTAATGTAAGGAAAAGAGTAGATTACCTGGTAAGGGCGTTTTACCATTTGAAAAAAGAGCATCCTGAAATGAAGGTAAAGCTTGTTCTGTGCGGTAACAAAACCATGGAATATGAGAATCTGGTTAAATTGGCTACTGAATTGGGACTTGAAGAAGAGGTTGAGTTCAGAGGTTTTATCCCACAGGAACAACTTGGAGATATATACAATTCATTTGACGTGTTTGTTTTGCCCAGCGAATGGGAGGGTTTTGGAATTCCCATTATTGAGGCTCAGAGATGTGGTGTGCCTGTCATTATCAGGAAAGATGCCAGGATTCCTGATGAGGTTTCGAGATGCTGCCTGAGGGTAGATTCTGAGGAAGATATGGCTGATAAGATATTCCAGGTGTTGACAACCTCCGGTCTGAGTGAAGAGATGATAAAAAAAGGGCTGGAATATTGTCGCGGATTTACGTGGGATCAGGCGGTTGACGAGACAATACGAGTGTATGGAAATGTCCTGACAGAAAAAAGGTACCGATACTAATCTTACTGCTAATAACCCAATATCTCGTTATAGCAGTCTAATACACGTGTGGCAACGTTATCCCATGTGAAATACTGTTTAACTCTCTCTTTTCCTTTTTTGCCCATAAGGATCATCTTTTCAGGATCGTCCAGAAGATGGATAATTGCACCTGCCAACGCG
>JAHYIS010000070.1 GCA_019429385.1 ANME-2 cluster archaeon
ACAGGCCCAACGTGCAGTATAACAAACTTTTCCGCATCTATCCGGTACTTCTTCCTGAACTGTTCCTTCTGCCCGGGAGTTGCAGGCACGAACCGTTCCACATCCACGCCATTGGGAAGGAATCTTGTATTGAATCCCAGGTCCTGAAAGAATTTTTCAGATTCCTGCGACTGGACCAGTATAACATCGGGCCTGAGATGTTTTACCAGCCGCCCGCAGGACAGCGTGGGATTGGGGGCCGATATCACCGTCCTGGCACCCCGGCAGTACAGGGAAAACAATCTGGCTGCCATAAAACCCATGGTCGTAGGCGCAAACACAAAATGGATGATATCAGGTCCAAAAGCCTTTGCCTTTCTCCATGAACCAATATCCCTGACATCCACCCTCAGAACCTCATGCGTCTTCGATACCCCACCAGCAAGATACCGGGCGACGGTCCTGGTGCCCATATCACCCTTGCCGCCCTCGTTATTGAAATATGCTACAAAACAGATACGCATAGACTCATATCCTGTTGATGAATTTGTTCTTAAGGTTCCATTTAACAAAATCGAACTTTCGCAGCATGGACGGTACCGCTTCACAGGCTACCCAGCAGCCGCATGTGCCTGACCGTATCTCGTGCCGTAGAGAACTCGCATCAGGAGATGTCCAGATACTATCAAATCCGTTCTCCTTTATGTTACCCAGCTTCCGGTCCAGCATTATACATGGATAGACATTCCCCTGAGGGTCAAGGAACAGTGAATGTGTACCTGAATAGCACCTCTGGTGCATTGTCCCCTCTATCTGGTGCCTGACACAATCCGACAGGTAGAACGCATACGGATCAATGAGCTTGTTGAATATCGATTCATTGCTTATACGGTCCTGGACTATTGTGCTCATATCGGCTTCAATAATATCCAGTTCACTGCTGCTCCATTCAAACTCAATTTCTGTATTGCCATAATATGCGCCGCTGTTATGTGCAAATCCTGCCAGGAACTTGATGTGTTTCTCTTTCGTGAACCGGTACACATCCTGTAATTCCCTGTAATTCCAGGGGGTTATGGTAAAATCAATCCCGATATTGACATCAGTTTCTGACTTCAGGAGTTCTATGGTCTCATTCAAAGCTTCATATGCACCCGGCACCCCACGGATCTCATCATGTTTTGCATTAAGGCCGTCCAGGGAAAGTGAAACACTGAAATGTTTTGGATTGTACATGTCCTGTATCTTTTTTATCTTATCAACAGTAAGTTTAGGGTTGAGACCGTTGGTGGCCACCCCGATAATAGCATTCGGGTACCTGTTGATAAACAATTCTGCAATCTCCACAAAATCCTTCCTCAAAAGTGGTTCTCCGCCGGTAAAACTCACTCCCTGAAGAGCTGCCAGGTATGGTGATGCCAGCAGGGTTTCAATGTCAGGAATGGTCAGTTCTTCTTTTGCCAGGTCTGGTTGTTGCTTATATTTCTGCCAGATGGAGCACATAACGCAGCGGCTGTTACAGTTGTAAGTAAGAGCAAAGTTCAGCCACAGGACATGCTGATGTGATGGTTTTTTAAGGAAAAATTCAATTGACTTTGTCGCCATCTCTTTTTTATTTAGTGTACCCATGTACTGCCTCTATCAGGACGTTTTCGAAATCTGAACATATCTTTTGCCAGCTATAATTTTCGTTTACGAATTCCATCCCTTCA